>JAHDCQ010000030.1:15323-30121 GCA_020629845.1 Saprospiraceae bacterium
AACTTAATCGTTTTGAAATCTTCCAAAGTAGAAGCATAGGAAAAGTTAGCTGTCGGAAAAATAGTGTCTTCCTTCGAGTTGGAATCTGGTAATTCAAACTCAAATGCCTTTTCACAACTATTGAAAGTGAAGGCTATAATAGTTAAGAGCAGGAATGTCCTAGTTGCTCTTTGAATGAATTTATTTTTCATTTTCTTTTATTTCTCGATTCTTTGATAATTTTATAAAATCATCAATCTGAAATCGAATAAATCATCAATCATATATCCATGTAGTTCATTTCGTAGAGATTACACAGATTTATGATTGATGATTTCAGATTTATTTGATTTATGATTTAGGCAAACCTAAACAGCTCGACATGAACCATATTTTAATTTTAGTATCCAGGGTTTTGGGTTAATAGTCCACCACTTAAATTAATTTCTCTTGCTGGAATCGGTAGCAATAATTGTCTAGCATTATAACTAGAGTAGCCCATTTCGGCAGCATGTGCCGTTAATACCACATCCGCTAGACCAAATCGCAGCAAATCATAGAATCGCTGATTTTCAAATGCCAATTCTACACGTCTTTCTGCCAATAGTGCCTCTCTAGTGAGGGAAGTAGGGCGGTCGTCGTCCGTGAAACCTGCTCTTTTTCGTACCTCCATGTAGGAGTTTATGGCAGCACCATCTGCTGTTTCGGCTCTACCTGCTAGGATAGCTTCCGCGTGCATGAGTAGTACATCTGCGTAGCGTAGGATAATCGCGTCATTACCTGCATCGCGAGGACTTGAGCCATAGCTAGGCGGAACGGTGGTAATGTCAGAGCCGCCTGGTAAAAACTTCGCTACTTCAATCCATCTACCTGTGTTCCAGTAAGAAACTTCTGTTCTGTTTCCTCCAAGTGTCTGAAAATCTGCTACTAAATTGTCATTCACCATATTGTGACCGTCTTCTCTACCTTGACGGAAAGTTGCGGTAAATTCAGAAGAGAAACTTTGACTCTCTAAAGTGTTTCCTAGTTCGTATTGAATAGCGAAAATGATTTCATCATTCAATTCATCATAAAATACGTCATGGAAATTTTCTACTAAAGCATATTCGCCACTCGTTACAATCGCCTCACACAAAGCCTGAGCCTCTGAATAGTTCGGGTTTTCTTGTGTTAAGTATACTTTTGCCAAAAGCCCCTGTGCTGCTGCTTTCGATGCTCTAGATTTGAAGGTATTATCTAAGCCATTAATCGCATCTTGCAAATCAGTAGCAATTTGTGCATAAATCTGCGCTGCGGGTATTCTAGTAAAAAGTGCCTCTGTGTCTTCCGCGCCTACTACCTCCGTTACCATAGGTACATCACCAAACAAGCGCACCAATTTGAAATAGGCAAAAGCTCTTAAAAACTTCGCTTCTCCCATGTATCGTGCTTGATTGGCTGCATCGGCAACCTCAATGAAATTCATGATATTATTTGCTCTGAAAATAACATCATACATGGATTGATAGAAATCCTCCGATTGCACATTATTCGGGTCTACTCTGTATCGGTGGAAGTCGGCTTTTGTGCCTTCTAATGTTGCTGTGCGTGTGTTATCGCTACGCATTTCGGACAACATATATTCAAACTGGATGCCTCTATTGGAATTGACAAGGCTGGTATTTGTATTCTCATTGACCCCTTGCACAGCATCATAAACGCCCATAAGTCCCGCCAATACATCCGCGTCCGTCTCAAAGAAGGCATCTAAAACGATGGCAGAATCGGGCAATGGATTTAAAAATTCCTCTGTATCGCAGGAATAGAACATGAGTCCGATTGCTGCGAGAACTATATATATGGTGTATTTCATTATTTAACTTTTTAAGTATTATGTATCAGGTATTATGTATTAAGTACTTTGCTATGTTTATAGGTGTTCCGAAAGATGAAGCGTCTTACTTCTGTCTTCCTGCCTAATACCTTGTACCTAATACTTAATACCTAGTCATATTAAAACCTCACATTTAATCCTACTGTCATCGTTCTAAACAAAGGCGTACCTGCTCTTTGAGAACCATAGGCTCTAGGACTGTTATTATTGTCAATATATTCAGGATTGAAACCATGATAATTCTCAGAAGTCTGATAAATCAAATTCTGACCAGATGCATAGAGTCTTATCCCTCCAAAACCAATATTGGATAATTGACTAGGAGTGAAGTTGTAGCCAATGTTTACATTTCTCAAGGACAGATAGCCTGCGCTTTGTACCACATCGTTTGTCAATACTTTTGGCTGCAAGAAAGAAGGATGAGATATGATGCCAGCATCTACTACTGCTTGCTCGTCTGTCGTGCGACCTTGCCAGTGCGTTTCAAAATATTGGTCTCCAATATTTTTCACTTCTGCGCCTTGACTGCCTTGTAGCATGAAAGAAAAATCAAAATTCCCAATCATAAATTCATTGGTAAAACTCCAAATCAAGTCTGGATATGGATCTCCAAGAATGGTCTTATCTTCATCTGTGATTAGACCATCGCCATTCAAATCCTTAACAATTACGTCCTCGGCAGTACCATTGATTGGAATCCATGGAGAATCCCAATATTCAGCCGCTAATTCTTCATCTACTACATAGCCATAGAAAGAAGAAATAGGATGCCCTACGGAGTTGATCCATTGTGAATTTCTACCAAAGCCATCCTCTAGCAATGCGCCGTCCGATTCTCCAAAGCTGATTAATTCATTTTTGTTGGTGGATGCAATGAGCGTCGTGTTCCACTTAAAGCTACTACTTGTGAAATTTCTGGTTCTTAGTTCAAACTCCATTCCTCTGTTCTCTACTTCTCCTAAGTTCACAATACCACCGCTAAATCCAGTAACATAAGAAACAGGATTTTCTAGTAGTAATTTATCACTGGTTCTTACATAATAATCAAAAGAACCTGTTATTCTGTTATCTGCAAATCCGAAATCAATTCCAGGGTTGAATTCTTCTGAAGACTCCCACTGCAATAAGGTATTCGCAATATTACGCGCCGCAATACCTGGAGCAATACCGCCTCCTGTAATAGCATTGGAAGTATTCAATAATGCTAAGTAAGGATAGGCATTAATAATATCATCGCCTACACTGAAATTCTCATTACCTGTAAATCCGTAACTCACTCTGAATTTCAATCTGCTGATAGCACCGCTATTGTTTAAGAAGCCTTCATTGTGTGCATTCCAACCGAGCGAAACGGCAGGGAAATTACCCCACTTTGAATCTACCCCGAATACAGAACTCGCATCGCGTCTGAATGAAGCATTGATTAAATATCTATCATCAAAGGCATAATTGATTCGACCAAAGTACCCAATCTTGTTTTTCTCGACGGTCACTTCTTCAAATTCTGAAATGGTCGTTGCACCTTGTAGATTTTTCAATAAATCATTAGAATAGCCAGTGCCCTCTACTTCACTATTTTCGGATTGTCTTCGCTGGAAAGTTGCCCCTACCAATACATTGATGTCGCTCTTTCCTACTGATGTATTATAGTTTAAAGTATTATCCGAAATCAGTCTGGTGCGGAATCTGTTTTGCAACTGATAGGAAGCTCTACTCGCTTGTGCATGGTGCTTTGTGCCATTCCATCGTGTTCTTTTACGCTGCTCCAAAGTAGTACCAAGCGATGTTTTAGCAGTAAGTCCATCGGCAAGTTTGAAGCTTACATAAGCCGAGCTTAATAAGTTTGTTTTATACTCATAATGTTCTCGTTCCACATACTGCGCATAAGGATTCATGTCGCCTGAAGTACGTGGACGACTCGAACCAAATTCATCGGTAGGGTCTATATCTATATTCACTAAATGATTTTCCAAGAAATAATCCCCTACTCCCACGTCTGGATAAGCATCTCTATTGATATATTTCAAGGTTTCCTCTGTATGATGTATAGGCAACCACGGAGATTGTCGGATAGGGTTGTGGATGGAAGTTGGTAAAGCTCTTCGCTTTGAATAAGAAGGTGTAGCACTAATTCCTAACTTGATACGGTCACTAATTCTAGTGTCCATCTTTAGTTTTACGGAATATAGATTGTAGTTATCCGTAATCACAACACCTTCATCGCCTAACATTCTTAAAGCCGCACTAAATTGGGTGTTTTCGCTTCCTCCTCTAGCAGAAAAAGAGTGACTCATGATGTTTCCGCCATCGAAGAAGACATCTTGCCAGTCTCTGTCAATGCCTGTCACTTCAACTAATTGTTGTGCGTATTGTGTATGATTTGTAAGCACCCCCGTTTCGGCTAATTCTTTTGCCGCCCAGTCTGCAACACTCTTTTTATACTCCTCACTACCAAAAGCTTCTTTTCTACCGAAAAAAGTCTCATAACTAAATTGCGTTTCTCCTGCTTTACCGCTCTTGGTCGTAATCATGATGACCCCATTTGAACCTTCACTACCATAGATAGCCGCAGAAGCCGCATCTTTTAAGATTTCAAAGGATTCTATATCATTCATATCCATATTGCCCAAGAAGTCCGAATCTACCACGAGTCCATCTACCACTACGGCAGGGCCAGTATTCGCGTTGATAGAACCAAATCCTCTGATGGTAACGGTAGGCGCAGCACCTGCTTCTGCGGAAGTAGCTTGGATATTTACCCCCGATACTTGACCAATAAGAGCATCATCAACTCGTGCTACTGCTATTTGGTCTAATTTTTCGTTGGTAACTTTAGATACAGAACCTGTTAGGTGGGATTTCTTCTGCGTACCATAGCCGATGACGACTACCTCTTCCAGTACCTCAGCATCTACATTTAATACCACATTAATGATACTTTGCCCAAGAATAGGTACTTCTTGGTTTTTCATACCTGTGTAGCTAAATACCAAAACATCATCAGCATTTGCTTCAATGTTATACGTTCCGTCCACATCTGTTACTGTGCCTGTGGTAGTACCTTTTACGAGTACCGTAACTCCAATGAGTGGAAGTCCATCTTCTGCGGAAGTAACTTGTCCTGTAATAGTTGCCCAATTTGTATTCGCAGCACTTATGGGTACAGGAAAACAAAACAATATCCCCAAAAATCCTATTAAGAGGACGGAGATATTGAAGGCATTTGTTAATTTCGCTGACATAATTTTAATTTTAATATTGATTTTGTAGGCTCATCCCATATTAGGGATGGGCTTTTCTTGGATAAAGCTTCTATTTAGGCAATAGACAGACTGGTCAAATTACTATTGTCTTTTGACTCAAAGATGCCTTCCTAACAGAAACATTTATCACAAGTGTATGATAAGGTTTCGTAATTTGTTGCGTGGCTTTTAATTAGCCATGCAGCCCATTCTGTTGTTTTAAATTTTTACTAAACTCTAACACGTCTTTCAGGTGTGCACGCATAACTTCTGCAGCCGCTTCCGCATTTTGCGTGATAATATGTTCTAGGATAATTTCATGCTCATCTACTGAATTGATAGAACGCCCGTTTTCACAAACATCCAATTGAATAAAATTTCGGATAATATCAGGCGTGATGATGAGCATGAGCGATTTTAATACGCTATTCTTACTTGCCTCTGCTATTTTCAAATGAAACATGAGGTCTTCTTCTACCGCAGGAATACCTTGTTGCGCTTTAGCATTATAGGCATTCATAGCTTCCTCTATTTGAAGAATATCTTGTGCTGTGCGCTTTTTGGCAGCTAATCGTGTAGCTTCTGTTTCTAGGAGTACGCGCGTTTCGACTAGAGAAGCAAAATCGCTATTCTCTATTTTCAAAACATCAGAAATTAAACCTTCTAGAGCTGTAATGCCCATTCCTGCCACTATTGTACCACTTTGAGGCATGGTTTTTAGGATGCCATAAAATTCTAGTTTTTGGATAGCTATGCGTACACTCCCTCGTCCTACTCCAAACTTTTCGGCTAATTTTCGCTCCGAAGGCAATTTATCACCAGGGTTTAATTGCCCTGAGGTGATTAATGCCCTAATTTGTCGGATTATCTTATCCGCAGGGGATTCAATATTGATTGCTTGAAAATTTTGAAGCACGTCTATACTTGCCATAAAACTTAAGGAATTGTAAAAATTGGTGAACCAAAAATTGGTTTACCAATTGTTTAATGCATCAAATCTAGGATTAATATTTTAATTTGCAAATTAAAGACTAGGAAAAAATCAATTTTTGAGATTTAATTTGGCTATTCATGCCAAGCTACAAGACAATAAAACAGTATAACAATATGACAATAAGTCTACTAATCACGCTCCAATCGCTTCAGCCCCTCCCCTACCCTATTGATTTTGGGATTATAATGCGCAAAAATATCTTCAAACTGGGCTTTTTCCTGTTGCACAATATTGCTAATCACCATAGCGCGCAACTGCTCATCTTGACGATAATCCTCCAAGTCCAATGCACTACCCTTAGCTTGTTCTTTTGATTGGATAAGTGTAGCAATCACAGGATTGGCCTGCATTTCATCTATGGCACGTTGTGTCACCGCATGATTTTCAGTCGTAATTTCACGAATACGTTCATTTATTTTTTGCGACAATTCGCTTTGTAAGGCGATTAAATCGCTTTTAAGACGTTTTTTCTGTTTTTCTGTATCTTTCTGCTTTTGTTTCTTTTCTTCTTCCTGAGGGTCTGTAAAGCCTTCTTGTAGAGATTTTACGAAAAAGCCTGGCAAACTTTTCGAAATTTCTTGATTAAACTTAGCGCGACGAGTCACGCTAATGGCTTGTTCAATTTGCGTTTTGTTGTAGTTGCCTGTATTCAGCATCTTTAAGAACACGGATGGGGTTACTCCAAATTTTTTCACTACTACTTCTTCATATTCTGCAAACAGCAAATCTGCCTCCGTGATAACAATCTCTTCTGATTTAGGCTTTGGCTTATCCAATGGAAAAAGTAAACCTTGCTCTAGATTATCGCCTCTTAAAATGGCTACTTCTTGTTTCGATTTACTTTCGATTTTGAACCGTAATGCATGCACCCTACGCCCCCGTTTTATTTTTTCAATTTTGTCTAAAGGTACATTCAAATCCGTATGCTTGTTAATGGCATTAATGGATTCTTTAATTACCTTTTGATAAAAATTAGAGAAACGCGGATATTCATTTGTAATCTCGAACATATCTTTCAAGTCCTCTACCTTAATGGTTCGGAAGCCTTTGAATTCAAATTGTTTTAGTAGTTCATAAATGCGTGTGCCGTAAGGTTTCAGCTTGATAACATTTCGCAGATCATAAGAGGTATAGCGTGTAGTGCTTGGGTCAAATTTCTTTTTAATATCCAGCAAATAAGGCTTAATATCCTTATCAATGGACACATCCACATATTCCTGTTGTGCAATCCTTGCGCCAGTTTGACCGTCTTCCAGGAAGTCCACAAAGCGGATAATTCGGTGCATGCGCCCGCGCCGAAACTCGTCATTCATCCAGCCAATGTATACACTCTTACTCGCCATACTTATCGCGGCTTCGCGCAAATAATGATAGGATTGATTCGACTTTAGTTGAAAATTTTTCTTGATGTCTTTAAACCAAATTCGATAAATCTTATCATCTGCATCATCCTTTGTGATAGAAGCAATAAGTGTCAGGAAAAAGCGAGTTTCCCATACATCAAACATATAGCGAGCCTCTACCAATTCATTGGACTTCACTACGAGTTTGATAGTATCTCCGCGCTTTTTGCTACCGCGTTTTATTCTTCGTTTTCCTTTCGCCATAAAAGGCAACCATTTTAGGATAAAAAAATATTCATGTATCTCTTTGCCTATTCTAAAGGCAACCAAATTGGTAGAAAGGTAACTATTTTGCCCTCCTAACGAATAATTACTGTTCAAATATAGCCAAACTCTAGCAAATTGTCCCTATTTGGTTGCTTTTTCACCTAAAATAGTTGCCTTTGGCAGAAACATGTCCCCATTTAGTTGCTTCACCCTAAAGTAGTTGCTTTTCCGCCTAAAATGGTTGCCTTACTTCCTAAAACAGTTACCTTTCAGCCCAAAATAGTTGCCTTTTATCCCTATTTAGTTGCCCAAAAAAGTGTAAAACGCTGATAATAAAAGAGTTACAAAGGAGTCAAATTATAATTATAGAATAAATTAAATCAACAACAGAAAGTTGGTCTTGGTCATTTTATATAAAAAGTAAAATCGGACACATTCAGCCAGTTAAAATAATGAAAATCAGAGACTTTAGCGTAAAATATAGCTCCTTGAAAAAACAAAAACCCAAAGGCAACTATTTTGGGATATTTCTAAAACTACTGAATTTTTGCATTAAAGCGCGATTTGCCAAAATATTCGGTAACTATTTAGAGTAGAGAGCAGAGACCGTCCTTTGGACTGAGAGAACAGAGAATTACAAGCATTTTTCCTTTTCTCCTTAGTAGTATTTGGAATATCCTGTCTCTCTTCTCTCAATGAGCAAAGCGAATGGTCTCTCCTCTCTCCTCTACTAGATAGTTACAATATTCGATAGTAAGTTCTTTTTGTCTGGCTACTTACAGCATCACTTTTTGTTGAATTCATATGATATATTCTGCCCATGTACCAGTTAGATGTTGAGTCTGTTAAGTACTTGCAGTAGTTGCTTGTATACTGCAATAAGTTTATAAGAAAATTCTTAATTAAGTATCAGCTTATATGAGTTTATACTGCTTTGATTTCATACTGTTTTACTGCAAAACTGCGATAAGTTTATAGTGAATAGCTTGTTTACAGTATAAACTTACTTACTTTTGTACTTAATTCCGCTAACCCGTATTGGCTGTAAAACTTAAATACATAATACCGTATATATGGATATGCGTTAAAGCTTAAGAGTGTATAAGCTGTATTAAGCTTTTCAGTATAAACTGTACTACGTATAACAGTTTATAAGTAAATGCGTTTATACTTTTTGCATCATTTAAGTGGATACGTTTTTACTTAAAAGCGTTTTTACTGTTAAACTGTGTTACGGATGTAAGTTTATCCGCTTTTACGCTTTTCAGTATGAACTTAATTACTTATATTTGTACTGTTGTTTATTAAGTGTACATACGGATAACAGTAATTACTTATATACTGCAATTTTTTACGAATAACATTTTTTTGCAGTAAAAACGCTTGAGTGTATATACTTAATGCAGTATATCTTGAAATTAAAATACTGATTAATAGTAAATTGTATTTAATATGATTATTTCAGTAACGAGTCTTAAGGGTGGAGTAGGGAAGTCTACAATTGCTCAAAATTTAGCCGTTTGCTTCGCACATAATGGTTATAAAACTTGTATTGTGGACTCGGACACGAACAAAAGCTCACTTCGCTGGGCAGGCTTTCGTAGTGAAGATTTACCGAATATTCCTGTCTTTGGTTCAGAAGATGGACGTGTGCTGACGCAAACGATTCGTGGATTATATGAGGATTATGAAGTAGTAATCATTGATGGAACACCTTCTTTGAACAAGGTAACTAGTAAGATTATCATGCTAAGCGACCTTGTTTTGATTCCTATTCTACCTAGTGGATTGGACTTGTGGGCAACAGAAATCTTCCTAGAACGCTATCAGGATGCGGAAGATCAGAAGGAAGAAAAGATAACTGGCTATTTTATTATGAACCAATTTGACCCCCGTTATAACCTTAGCAAAGACCTCATGGAGGTCTTAGAAGGCTCTGAAATTCGACCTTTGGAGACTACCATTAAGCAAAGAATGGTCTATCGAGAAGCTGTTTTGGAAGGGAAAGGGGTGTATGAATGTACCAATAAAAAGGCAAAAGAAGAGATCATTCGCCTTACGAATGAGGTGCAGCAGGCAATAAGTACGATAGCTGTTTAAGTATTTTTAGCAAAAAAAAAAGCAACCTATACATGGCAAAGCAAAGAAAAAATCTGTTAGCAAAGTCCATAAAAACGGATAATACAGAGCCTAAACTAGCTCCTAAACCAGAACTACAACAAAAAGTGGACATCAAGAAAACGCGGCTCATTGAAGATGAGCAAATTGAAAAGGCAACTAAAAAAATTCATAGTAAAAAGCACGAGCAAAAGTCGGTGCGCTTTACGATGGATATTCCAGAAGATATTTATTTTGAAATAAAAATGTCGATGATTAAGCGGAAAATGAAGACTATGAAGGAGTATTTTTTGATGTTAGCAGCGCAAGATCGCCAGTAGGGTAGGGACGTGGGGCAGTTTATTATAGAACGTATAGGACAAAGGTAACTTATGTTACATAAGACGATAAATAAATCCCGATTTTTGCTGTAATTCAAAATAAGATATAGACAATGGAGAAATATTGGGATATTTTCATAAAGGCTTATACAGGCTACGCGAACTACCTCTGGTACGAAATAACACACCCTAGTTTTAAAAACTATTTCTATTGGCTAATAGCGGTTTCGCTCTTCTTTTTTGTATTGGAGGTCGTGATTCCATGGCGCAAAAAGCAGTCCACTTTCCGAAAAGACTTTTGGATGGATGGCTTTTATATGTTTTTCAATTTCTTTTTGTTTTCACTCATTATTTACAATGCGGCTTCAGATGTCATAGTCAATTTATTCAATGATGGCATCAAGAGCATTACAGACGGCTTTGACTTAAAGGCACAAAATCCGCTTCGTACGTTCCCAATCTGGGCGATATTACTAATAGGCTTTGTGGTGCGTGATTTTGTGCAATGGTGGATACATCGCTTGCTGCACCGGTCGGATTGGCTGTGGGAATACCACAAAGTGCATCACTCGGTAGAGGAGATGGGTTTTGCAGCACATTTACGCTATCATTGGATGGAAAATGTCGTCTATCGAAGCCTAGAATATATCCCGCTCGCTCTCTTGGGTATTGGTCTACATGACTTCTTTGTGATTCATATTTTTACCCTCGCTTGGGGGCATTATAATCACTCTAACATTAGCATTAGTAGTTATTGGACAGGCGGAATATTAGGTACTGTTTTAGGTCTTATTATTGCTTTTGGATTGTTGGATGTCCAGCTATTTATAAACCTAAGTATACTCGCCCAAATTGGACTGATATTGAGTGGGACTTTGATAGGCGCATTGGTCTTTAGTCCTGTGATGAAATATGTATTTAACAGTCCAGAGATGCACATTTGGCACCATTCCCACGATTTGCCTAACGAGCATCGCTTTGGCATCAATTTTGGACTTACGCTTGCGATTTGGGATTATCTTTTTGGTACAGCTTATATTCCACATAATGGTCGTGATATTAGGTTAGGTTTTCCTGGCGTAGAGGTTTTTCCAAGTACTTTTTTTAGGCAACTTACGCATGGTTTTGGAAGAGAAAACGAACAAAATGAGCAGATAAATTCAAAGCCATGACGAAAAACAAACAAAAAATAGGCATCCATGAATTGTATGCGAAAGACCCCATAGAAGCAGATAAATTGCTATGGGGTAGGGTAGGGGAGCCTAAAAGTCGTAGAGGATTTTTGAAAAAAAGTGCCTTAGCTGCCATAAGCCTTGCACTAGGCACGAAAATGGTATTTGCGGACTATTTTCCTAGAGGTATAATTCCAGCCGCTTTAGCGCATAGCTCTGAAGCTTTTGAACTAGAAGGTAAGCGAGCGGGACTCATCGTATTGAATGATAAACCTATTAATGCAGAAACCCCGCCCCACTTACTAGACGATAAACTTACACCTAACGACCTATTCTTTGTACGAAATAATGGCATTCCACCACGTGAAGTTAATCTCAGCACTTGGACACTCACCATTGAAGGCGAATCGGTTCGCCAAAGCAAAACCTATACCTTAGCAGATTTAAAGTCCAAATTCAAGCAATATACCTATCATATTACGCTTGAGTGTGGTGGCAATGGGCGCAAAGAATTCAATCCCCCAGCTAAAGGAAACCAATGGAGTACAGGCGCGGTAGGCTGTGCGGCATGGACGGGCGTTCGGCTGAAAGATATATTGAATGAAGTGGGCATCAAGAGCAATGCAGTCTACATCGGGTACTACGGAAAAGATACCCATATTTCAGGTTCGGATAAAGTGGTGATTTCAAGAGGTGTACCGATAGAGAAGGCAATGGAAGACGAAAGCTTAATTGCTTGGGCAATGAATGGAGAAGCGATTCCTATGCTCAATGGCTACCCCTTGCGTTTGGTATTTGGCGGCTATCCTGCTTCTTGTTCTGGAAAATGGTTGCATAAAATAGTCGTGCGCGATAAGGTGCATGATGGTCCAAAAATGACAGGCCAGTCCTATCGAGTGCCCTGCAAACCCGTAGCACCAGGTACAAAAGTGGCGGATAAAGATATGTGTATCATAGAGGCGATGCCTGTGAAATCCTTGATTACATTCCCAAAATCAGGGGTAATGCTCCCTTTAGGGAAGCAACTCCCCCTACGCGGACATGCTTGGGCGGGTGCGAGGAGTGTAACAAAAATGGAGTATTCCATTGACTTTGGAATGACATGGCAGCCCTGCAATTTGAGCGCGCCCAAAAACCGTTTTGCTTGGCAACAATTCGATGCTAAAGTTAGCTTTCCAGAAGAAGGTTACTACGAAGTATGGGTAAGAGCAACGGATAGTGAGGGCGTGGCGCAACCTATGTTATTGCCTGGCTGGAATCCCAAAGGTTATTTGAATAATGCCTGTCATCGAATAGCGGTAAAGATTACAAACTGATGGAAGAAAATAGAAATGGTATCAATATCGGCTTATTGATTACTTCGGTCAATTTTGTTTTTGTGTGCTGCCTGTTGCTATTTGGCTATATCGCAGCAGGGGATATAATCGCAGACTGGTTTAAATATTCTCCAAAAGTTGCATTAACGAATACCACTAAAAAAACGACATCTGCCTCACACTTTGACAAAGCAATAGATGGCATTCATGTACAGACAGGACTAGTATATGCAGAGGGCTTTGAGGTGGTACGCGGTACTTGTACTACTTGTCATTCTGCAAAATTAGTCACCCAAAATCGTGCCACACGCGAAGGCTGGAAACAGATGATTGTTTGGATGCAAGTCACACAAGGGCTTTGGGATTTAGGCGAGCAAGAACCAATCATCTTAGACTATCTTGCTACCCATTATGCGCCCAAAGCAGTAGGGCGACGTGCTAATATAGACCTTGCTGAAGTGGAATGGTACATTTTGAATGTAGAGGAGGATTAGCTTCTTTATCGTTACTATGGAGTTTATTGAACCATATAAGGCATATAAGAACATATAAGCTGCACTTTATTATATTTCTTATATGACCTTACATGCCTTATATGGTTCAATTTTCACTATTCCTAGAAAGATATCCGAATAGTAACTTTTTCCCTTCAAAAGCCAAGTGTCATCCATCAAATACTACTATTTGAATACATGAACGAATCTTCATACATTTGCCCCGAATTTTGATAGATTTCTAGCCTCTTTTTTCTTTTCATAAGACACAATTAGCACAAACATGAAGGTCGAACAAATATATACAGGATGCTTAGCACAAGGAGCTTACTATATTGAAAGTCAAGGCGAAGCGGCGATTATTGACCCACTACGAGAAACGGCACCTTATCTCGAAAAAGCAAGAACAAATCAAGTGGAAATCAAATACATTTTCGAGACACACTTTCATGCCGATTTTGTGTCTGGGCATTTGGATTTAGCTAAAAAGACAGGGGCTACTATCGTTTATGGGCCAAGTGCTGAAACCAATTTTGATAAGCATGAAGCGCGTGATGGCGAAGAATTTAAAATTGGTGCATTGACCATTAGAGTATTGCATACACCAGGGCATACACCCGAAAGTACGACCTATCTTTTATTGGATGAAGCGGGCAAAGAGTATGCTATTTTTAGTGGAGATACCCTATTTATAGGCGATGTGGGGCGACCAGATTTAGCACAAAAACAAGGACACCTGACGAAAGAAGACTTAGCAAGCTGGCTATATGATAGTTTGAGAAATAAAATCATGCCCCTACCTGATGATGTCATTGTCTATCCTGCACATGGCGCGGGCTCTGCCTGTGGTAAAAATATGAGCAAGGAAACTTGGGATACTTTGGGTAACCAAAAGCAATTCAACTATGCCTTACGTGCGGATATGACCAAAGAAGAATTCGTAAAAGAGGTAACGGATGGCTTACTGCCTCCACCCCTATATTTTTCAAAAAATGCAAAACTTAACAAATTGGGCTATGAGAGTATAGACGAGGTGATGCAGCGCGGAACGAAAGTTCTTTCTGCTAGAGAGTTTGAACTAGCTGCGAATGAAACAAGTGCTTTGATACTAGATGTACGGGATAAAAAAACATTTGTAAAAGGCTTCATCCCAAACTCTGTTTTCATTGGTTTAGATGGAAGTTTCGCGCCCTGGGTAGGCGCATTAATTCCTGACTTAAAGCAGGAAATACTAATTGTTGCACCGAAAGGAAGAGCAGAAGAGACGGTAAAGCGATTAGCACGAGTGGGATATGATCAAGCCATTGGCTATTTAGAAGGCGGCTTTGAATCATGGGTAGCTTATGGTGGCGAAGTAGATAAAGTTGAAACTATAGATACTACTACTTTCGAGCAGACTTATGTGCAAGACCCTAAAATTAAAGTGTTGGATGTTCGCAAACCTAGCGAATGGGAAAGTGAGCATATAGAAAATAGTCAAAATTTTCCGCTTGATTTCATCAATGCTCAAATGAGCGAAGTAAATAACGCAAGGACTTACTACATGCATTGTAGAAGTGGG
Organism: Saprospiraceae bacterium; assembly: GCA_020629845.1. Lineage (GTDB taxonomy): Bacteria > Bacteroidota > Bacteroidia > Chitinophagales > Saprospiraceae > JAAUTG01. The sequence continues at coordinate 30,003 of JAHDCQ010000030.1, forward strand.
TATCGCTCTACTGTGGCGGCTTCTATTTTGAAAGCGAGGGGTTTTGAGCAACTCATCAATGTACAAGGACTGTTCGATGATATAGTCGCCTCGCAAATTCCCACTACGGCTTATGTCTG
>JAHDCQ010000353.1 GCA_020629845.1 Saprospiraceae bacterium
TTAGCTTTGGAAGAGTGCTTCCTTCAAGAAACGCTTTTGTCCAAAGTCTAGAAATTTAGGAAAACAAAAAAAATATTTTTTTCAGCTAGGTGGTCACCTTTTCCACTTTCTACAACAATAGAGTGTCCGAAGGGATGAAAACATTTTAAACTCAACTTCTTCTAGTTATTAAATCGGCTTGTTGGAGCTGCTAATGTACTTGCATTAGCCTGCTACTGCTTTGCCTGATGGCAAGAAGTTCAAAAGGCGTATGCCGAAAAGCCTTTATCAGAGTAGGCATAATTTTTTTACATTTTCTGACGACTGCGTCAGAAAACCAATTAAAAAAAATGAAAGCTTCGATTGTTTCTTTTTTCACTATTTATATGTTGTTCGTTTCTGCTGCTTTTGGGCAGTCGCAGCCCTGCTGTGATAATATCAAAATATACGGCGACGCTAATGAAAACACCTCTACCGAAATCAAACACTATGACGGATTCACCTATTTGACAGGCACTACCACCCTCAATGGCAGCACGTATGCCACCTTCTCAAAACTAGATGCGAACCTAGATGTCGTTTGGCAATATCGCTTTGAGGAAAAGAGTATTCTATTCGATTTTGTGAAGACAGATGACAATGCGTTCTTGCTGGTAGGTCGAGAAAATCCCGTTCGTACAAGTACTGGAGCATGGCGAGACAACAAATCTATACTAGCACGTATAGACGATAATGGAGGACTAGATTTTATTCGTATTTATGATAATAATAAGCGAGAAGGTTTTTTGAACATCATCAAGCACCCTAATCCAACAGACCCTAGCCGTCCTTATTATATGGTCGGTGTATTCAATTCTTCGAGTACCCCAAGCTCCTTAGATGAGGTACAAATTTATCAGTTGGATGCACAAGGAAATAGTATAACGGCTTTGGATATGGATTATGCAAATGATGACCAATTTGGCAGAAGCCTAATAGCACTTTCCAATGGAGATATACTAATGGTAGGGAATTACAATGATAGTCCTACTGATGTTACAGGAATCCTCGTCCGAAAAGCAGGGGATTTGAGTACTGTAGCAAGTGTACGAACTTTTGGCACGAACCAAACTAATTTTTATGATGCTGTCGAATTGTCTGACGGCAACATACTTACAGTAGGCGGCGAAGGTGGAAATTCGGCTAACTACAATGGTTTGTTGAGCCTAGTAGATCGCAGTTTGAATGCCCTGCACACGCTTAGCATTTCCAATCAGCAAATCAATCATTTCACCGATGTGACAATGGATGAAAACGGTAATATCTTCGCCACTGCTCAAACGCCTAATGACATTCCAGTTATTTTCAAATTGGAAGTAAATGCAGGGAGCATAGAAATAGTAGATGCTAAATATTTTTATAACAATGAAACGGCTTTCACAGCAGCTAAACTTGATGCTACTGCAGGTAAGCTTTATTACACCGATGGCAGAACAGACCATCCTGCTACGCTTGGCGCAGGCAGCCACGACATTTTGAAGGGCTACTTCTCGCTAGATTTGAGTGATGCCTGTTTACTTCCGCTTGAAGTATTTCCAGAAGATAGACCATTTGAAACCGAAGCTATTCGACTAAATGAGGAGGGTTTTGCTTTACCACCTGCTGATAGCACCATATTGTTGGATTTGGTCTATGAATGCATGCCCATTTGCCCTAAAGAAAGCTGTGAGATAAGTACTCCTACTAGCATTTGTAATAATAATGGTACCTACCAAGTAAGCTTTCAGTTTATCAATAATACACCGAATACTATCACTACGCTGCTGGTAGGAACTATCCCAACAGGCGTAAATGATTTGTATTCCGCTTCGGGCTTGTCCATTCCATCGAATGGTACATATACCATAAGTTTTGCAGTCCCTTTGAGCGGACAACAACTTTGCTTTCGTGTACGTGCCTTTTCAGAGGAAGAAAGCTGCTGCCATATTGATGCTTGTGTCGAAGAGCCGCAATGTGATTCTTGTGTAAGTGTATTAGAGTCAGCTGTCAGTTGCAATGCGGATGGTACGCATAATTTTACCGCAACACTTACAAGTGGAGTATCTCCACATCTGGCTACACATGCCGTATTTACACCCGTCACAGCAGGCGTTTGTCTCAATGGTTCATCAGCTGCTTTGAGTTTACCACTCTCGCCGCCGTTGCCTGGAACATCTACCATTAGTTTCACACTTGATGCCTGTGGTACGCCTCTCGCTGCTGGTACAATAGTAGAAATCGCACTTGTGCTATTGGATAATCAGGTAGATTTAGATTGGTGCTGCCATGGCGATACCTTACAAATTGTGATTCCTGACTGTCCATCTCTACAGCCTGATTGTTCTTGTGAAGAACTAGAAACCGATGTAAAACAAGGTTTTGCCTTTGAGCGCCTACAAGATGACTGTAGTTTTCGCTTAGCACCCAAAAGTTTAAAAGCCTGTGATGAAGTACAATGGTTTGCTAAAACGACACACCTCGGCAGCACCACGGGGCAAGAAGCTATACTATATGATGCTGTACCGAATGCTGGAAACACCATAGCTATGGCAGTCACGCGCTATCAAAATGATGGCAGAACTTGCCAATATGAAATACGACAAAGGAATACCTGTACTACCTCTGTTCGCCCAGATAGTCGTATAGGCTTACAACCTAACCCAGCTAGTACCCATATTCATATTTCATCCCAAAAAGAGATAATAGCGTACACTATTTTGGATATGAAAGGAAAACCTGTACGTATAGAAAAACTACCAGATGTAGCTAATGTGATTCAGAATATAGCTATCCACGACTTGGTAGGAGGCTTATATCTTGTGCAATTACAACTCGCTGATGGCACGTCAGCAGTACATAAGTTTATCAAAGCAATACAGTAGTGCTTTTAAGTTAAATTCAGTTTAAAACCTGCTTTAATAGACGCGAATTTTGCTCTTAGTAGCGAAGTTCGCGTCTTTTTTTACCTGCTCCTAAACGTAGGAAATTAAAGAAAGCCTATTCCTAATTTTTCAATAAGGGAATCGGCAAAAAATAATTTTTTTTTTTCAAATTGGTGGTCACCTTTGCCAACTTCTACAACAGTATAGTGTCCGAAGGGACGAAGACAATTTAACCAAACTTCTCTTTCCTTATTTGAGCTTGTCAAAGCTGTTAATGCACACACATTAACCTGTCTATGCTTTGCCCAAACATAAAAGAGACGAATGGAAATTAAAAAAAGGCGCATGCTGAAAAGCCTTCAAAAGAGTAAGCATAAAATTTAAAATTTAAAACACAAATGAGACATTCAATTTTGTTAATCAGCTTTTTAATGATGGTTTGTATACCATTTATCGGATTAAGTCAATCCCCAAATGTAACCTATGATGAAGACCGTAGTACCAGTTCAATTATCCAAGGGGTAAGACATACTGTTGTTGGAAAACAGGCACTTGACGGCAATGGAACGAACTCAAATGATAATATTGCAGTTGGAAAAGAAGCATTGAAAGATAGTGACGGATATGAAAATATTGCAATTGGAAATGAAGCAATGAAGAACAGTATTCCAACCAATCCTAATGGGGCTTGCATAGCCGTTGGTAAAATCGCACTTCGAAACAACATTGGTGGCTTCAATATTGCAATCGGACATGCTTCTATGGGCATAGAAAACGAAGGCGAATCAAATGTGGCATTGGGTATGAATGCACTAGAAGATAATAAGGAAGGCAATCGCAATTTAGCTGTAGGCAACTGGAGTCTTCAAGATAATAAGAGTGGTAGCGAAAATGTAGGTATTGGCTACTATAGTCTTGGACTAAATCAAGACGGGCAATACAATACCAGTATTGGAAACCAATCCATGTTAAAGAATATATCAGGACAGGAAAATACTGCTGTTGGTTATTATGCACTCCAGTCCAATAATAGCAATAAAAACACCGCAATGGGTTCAGCAGCTATGCAATTCAACACTACAGGCGATAAAAATACTGGTGTCGGTTACACGAGTCTTCGTAAAAATACAACAGGACATAGCAATACTGGACTTGGTTCAGGCTCGGTACATGATAATACAACGGGTAGCGAAAACGTAGGTGTTGGTCGTGGTGCATTACGAAGAAATACGACTGGTTCTCACAATACCGCAGTAGGTTTTCATGCCTACCATGCTGAAAATAAGACTGATGGGCAGTTCAATACTGCGGTAGGCTCTAAAGTCTATGAAATGAAACCGACTACACTCGGTAAAGTAGGTGACTATAATACCGCAATTGGCTACCAAGCTGGTATTTTAGAATCCGCCAATCAGACTTTTTATAACACAACTTCTCTAGGTTACGGAGCCATTGCAACAGACAATAATATGGTAACAATAGGCAATCAGCAAGTGCAAACTATACGAGGAGCTGCTACGCTTACTACCTATTCTGATAAGCGATTGAAAACAAATATCAAGGATAGCGAACTGGGCTTAGATTTTATCACGCGTTTGCGCCCTGTAAACTACTACATGACTAATGATGAAAACAAAGACAAAATGTTGAGAACTGGGCTGATAGCACAAGAAGTAGCAGCAGTGTTAGACGAACTAGGCGAAGATTTTGATGGACTTTATCGGCCCAAACATGAAGATGATTATTACGCAGTTGCTTATGGAGCTTTGACGGTGCCTTTGGTCAATGCAGTAAAAACACAACAAGAATATATTGATGAATTAGAGAATCGTGTGCAGGCTCTAGAGCTTCAATTAAGCAAATTTTCTGAACTAGAACAGCGCATGGAAACACTATCAAGAGCGATAAGTGACGAACCATACGCACAGTTGGTGACTAATGCTACTATAGAGGTACAGCCAAACCCTGCGGATGACTATTTGAATATTGTAGCTAAACAAGCTATCAAAGCCTACACCATTACAGACTTGGATGGAAAAGTTATTGATGCAGCCAAGTTAGGAGCGGATGTTTACCAAGTAAGTGACATTGAGCTTGTTGGATTAGTAAGTGGCTTATATATGATACAAGTACAATTTGAGGATGGGCATAGTGTTACTCAAAAATTTGTGAAGCAATAAATTCTATTTAAGCGTTTAAAAATGTGTTTTTGATGCGGACTTTGCCTCAGGGTGAAGTTCGCTTTTTACTTGCGGACTTTTTGAAAGCGTTGTCGGAGCAAGAAAAAA
>JAHDCQ010000354.1 GCA_020629845.1 Saprospiraceae bacterium
CAAGCTTGGGAGTCGGTTTAAAACTTTCCAATTTGGTGATTGATTATGCCTTTACGGATATTGGTGACAATCGAAATACCTACTCACATATCGTATCGCTCGTATTTGATTTGAAGCCGAAGCAAGACGAGGAAGAGTTGTAGATTTTATATGCAATTCAATGGAAGAAGCTCTAAAATGAATTTTTTCAATTCTGCAAGCCAGAAATTAACACAAGTAAAAATGTAACCAATTATTGCATAAATTAGTATATATAAAAGAATAATATATAGATATAGGATACAGAAAGGATAAGTTGGCTTAATGACTATCCGCCTAAGGTTGCCTGATACGATTTTTGAAAAAATCGTAAATCTGGAATCAAGCCCGATAACTATACGGGGCCTCAGTCATCTATCTACCTAGCTTTTCAAGCAGATTTATGATTGATGATGTAAGATTTATTTGATTTCTGATTTGGGCAAAGTTAGGCGGATAGCCTGCTTAACCATTAGTAAAAACCATTGACTGATTACTCCTTTTACCAATATGCATTAACTTATCGGCTAAAACCTATAACTTGCAACTTAAGTTATCTATTCACAAGCAGCATAGCATGTCAAATAATTACGTAGCAATCATGGCAGGTGGCGTTGGTAGCAGATTTTGGCCAGCCAGTCGCACTGCCCGCCCCAAACAATTTCTGGATATCATGGGTGTTGGAAAATCGCTTATCCAACTAACCTATGAGCGGTTTTTGAAATTAGTCCCCAAAGAAAACATCTTCATCGTCACGAATGAGATGTATAAAAACCTCGTGAAAGCGCATCTTCCAGACCTGACTTATAACCAAATTCTGTGCGAACCTTCGCGCAATAATACCGCGCCTTGTATCGCGTACACCGCTTTTAAATTGCAAGCACTCAATCCGAATGCGAACTTCATAGTCGCACCTTCCGATCATATTATTTTGAAAGAAGATGCGTTTATCAGTCAAATAAAGAAAGCCTTACTATTCACGGAATCACGTGATGCATTAGTAACGCTTGGTATTTCTCCTACTCGTCCTGATACGGGCTACGGATATATCAATTACGAGCAGTACGTACAGCCTTCGGAAGGTGTATTTAAGGTAAAAGCCTTCCGTGAAAAACCCGATTTAGCAACTGCTAAAAGTTATCTTACAGAGGGTGGCTATTTATGGAATGCGGGAATTTTCGTCTGGAAAGCGGCTAATGTTTTGAAAGCATTTCAGGCACATGCTACGGAAATTCATACCATTTTGGGGCAAGGCAAAGCGGACTATAATACGCCGAACGAACAAGCTTTCATCAATAAAATGTATCCTACTACGCCTAGTATTTCCGTTGATTATGCCATCATGGAAAATGCTACGAATATCTACACTTTACCTTCGGATATTGGTTGGTCGGATTTGGGTACATGGGGTTCATTACATGCAGAATCGGATAAAGATGATGCAGGAAATGTGCTGAATGTAGAGCGGCATAATTTGAAGGCAGTAAGCAATTGTCTCATTCAAATCCCTGAAAATAAGCTCATTGTAGCAAAAGGTTTAGATGATTTTATCATCATTGATGAAGAAGATGTGCTTTTGATTTATCCAAAATCAAATGAACAGGAAATTAAAGGCATCACTAAGGAATTGCGTGAGGGGTTTGGAGATGATTATGCTTAATTGTTCCTATCAAAAGAATTGCAAAAACGCCATCACCTAATACTTGATGGCGTTTTTGTATTCCCCCTAAAATCGTTTCGCTACCCACCTTAACATACGAACATACCAATTCATCTTGGTCGTTTTCTGATCTGGACTAAATTGATTTTCTATTTTATCTAAAGCATCTTCCAGCAGCGCATCGTGCAGCCATCGTACAGCAAGTAGCCATGTTAGAGTGCCTGTGCCTTTCGTATACATGTCTATCGTGTGTTTTACTTCAGTAGCAGTCGCCGTTTTTTCAGTAAATTCAAAGGAATGTGTACCGTAAAAGCCCTTTGGGGGCGAAAAGGTAAACTCAATGCTTTTATTCGGTATATATTTTGTGATGGTGTATCGAATTGGGCCATGTCCTCCTTTGGCATGCAGTACTAGTCCTGCTTTAAATTTCATGGCAGGCCACTTTTCAGATGGCCATATTCTATCCTGTTTTGAAGCCAGCGTAGAGAGTAAAGCTCCCACTTTTTCTATTGGTTGATGGATGGTACGGCTATGAATATTTACGACTTTCATAGTATTATTATGTTTGGTTCTCCGACAAACCAGCCTGCTCCGCGAACGGGCTGGTTTGTCAGAGAACGATATATTTTATACAAAAGTCGAACGAAGAAAGGATAGCTTTTTTGATTTAAGTCAAATTCGTTGTTTTTTGGCACGTATTCTGCTCAAGGTTTCCTGTGAGATGCCAATATAGGAGGCAATATCCCCTAGCGAAATTCGCAATTCAATATCAGGATATTTTTGTAGTAAAAAATGGTAACGTTCTTGGGCAGTAGCAAACTGAAGATATACCACCCGTTCTTGTAATTGGAGCATGATTTGGGTAATGGTAATTCTGGTAAATCGCTCGAAATCGTGGTATTTTTTGGATAATTTACTCAAATGTTCGCGTCTAAATTCGAGTAGTATGCTATCCTCTGTAAGTTCGATATAGTGTTCGCTTGGCTGATTCAAAAAATAGCCTGTAATCGCGCAAATAAAGGCATTGTCGAAGACCAGCCAATCCGTTATAGTTTTGCCATCTTTTAGATGATAGGCTTTCGCGCTTCCCTTGTAGATATAGAAAATGCTATGGGTATACGCGCCTTCTCTTACCAATTGCGTACCTTTTGCTAATTCTAAAAGCTTGACATTATCCTTCCATTCCTCAATAGTTTCCTTCGAGAGATGCGAATAATCTGTCGTTATTTTATGAATGATTTCATCTAGCATAATTTGTCTATTCCACCTCTACAATCATTTCAATCTCTACCGCAATATTTCTTGGCAATGATCCCATGCCTACTGCGGCGCGGGCATGTTTACCCTTATCGCCAAACACCTCTACCATCAAATCCGAAAAGCCATTAATTACTTCGGGCTGCTGTGTGAAATCTTCCCCACAATTGACCATACCCAGGACTTTTACTACGCGCTTCACACGGTCTAAGCTACCCAATTCTGCTTTCAAAACGGCTAATTGATTGATGCCTGTCAGTCGTGCGGCAGCGTAAGCTTCTTCAATAGTCAAATCTGCACCAACCTTGCCTGTGATGTGTGTACCGTCCGCTTTAGTTGGGCCTTTACCTGCTAGGAACAGCAAATTGCCTGTTTGCACGGCATTCACATAATTGGCTACAGGCGAGCTTGCTTTGGGTAGCTCAATGCCAAGTGCTTCTAGCTTTTGCTCTGCTGTAGTTGGTGTGGTCTGTGCTTTCATAGTTGGTGTGCTTGTTGTTTGTTTGCAACTTGTGCATACAAGAGTAATTATGATGTAGAGTAGTGTTTTTTTCATGCTGCTTGTTTCTTTAATTTCCGTAAATGATAGGTAATAATGACCGTTATCAAAATCGCAAAAGGTAGCGAGATGAGAAAGCTATAAAGCACCTGCTCCGTCGGACTCATTCCACCTTGCGAAACGATTTCGCGCATATAGTATTCCGTAGTTCCAGCCGCCCAAAGTCCTAGTGCTGCACCCGTCATACCAATGATGTGTTTTTGGAGATAATTTGGTGATTTTTTCTTTTTCAACATTGGAATTAAGTGCCACACAATATCTATTTGAGTAAAATTTGGGAGCAAGATTTTTTCGATAGTTTTCTTAAAAAAATCAGTGCATAGCCGTCGCTACGGACTTATTTTTTTAAGGAAAATAGCGGAAAAAGATGTTTTTCAAATTACCCAAATAGATACTGTGTGGCACTTAAGCCATAGAATAAACAAAATAGCGAAACAGGAATGAGATAATGAAATGGTCCAATTTTGCCATCATTGAAATCATAAATGAATAGAGCCGATGCATTCACAATAAGCAAAGAAACAGCAAATAGATAGCCGATTTGCTTATGAATCTTCGTTCCCTTTTTTACAATTAGAAGATAAGCTCCTGTAACTAACCCTATAATGGAAGCAACAAAATGAATAAACCCTTGCGTGGAATGCACTCAATTGGAAAACTCAAAAATACTTAGTTGTATCATTGTAGTTTGCGTTGTCGTTTGCTCCTTTTGCCTTCCAAATATAGTAATAAGTTTTTGGAAATTGGAGGGGCGATTAAGACAACTTTAAGTGGTATCGTTATTTTGTCTTCATTCCTAAAAACTATTCCTTTTAGGGCATCGGCAAAAAATAACCTACCCATAGTTTGAGTTCGTTATTTTTTCAAACAGCTAGGCACGAAGAAGGCGCATAGCTGGTTCTGTAACTGATGAGTAACGACGCGGTTTGGAAAAAGAACAAGTCAAACGGGTAGGTTATTTTTTGCCGATGCCCTTATCTACTTTTTTGGCTCTACGGTGAAAAGTGTGGGTCATTCTTTTTTGTCCCAATGGAACGCGTTCCATTGGAGGGAATACGTATAAAACAGAAAATGTACGCTGAATTGATTGAATCAAGTTGAGCGTACCCACACTTTTCACCGTAGTGCCACTTTTTTTATAGTATGCATTATGCCATTTTATTGGACAATTTGAATTATACCCATCAAGCCATTACAAAATCAATACCATTGTGCTATAATCATAGAAAATCCCATTAAGTCATACTGATTCTAGCAAAAAATTCCTAAAACACTTACCTTGCTGTTCATTTACTACTTCATTCCTTACTTTTGTCATTCATTAAAAAGGTATTCAAGGCTGTTTTCTATGAAAGGCTATAACTTCATATTCATTTTTAGTACTATATGTTACATAGTAAGTGGGCATTGCCAATCAATTGATATGGACAATGAAGGGGATGATATTATACTTGAAGAACACCTGAGCCTAGCCCATAAATATAGTCTAGGAATCAAGACTGACTCTGCATTGTTGCATGCTGATGCTGCCCTCGAATTGGCCCAATATGTACGCGATACCCACTACATCGCTGAAGCATACCAATGTTATTTTTTACTTGCACTTAT
>JAHDCQ010000031.1:0-2778 GCA_020629845.1 Saprospiraceae bacterium
TTTGCTCTAAATGTTTGTCCATTCCCTACAAACCGTACGCGCCGAATAATTTTCGCTGTAAAAATATTAGCAATTACGTAAACGGCAAAGCATACTTCACGATACAATATAAAGCCCGCAGCCCATCGCGCCAATTAATTTTTTTGCCTTCTGCATAGGTGCGTCCATAGTAGGAAATGCCCACTTCATAGAGGCGGAGCTTATCTAGGCGGGCAATTTTAGCGGTAATTTCAGGTTCAAAGCCAAAGCGATTTTCTTTGATGTCAATATTTTTGATGAGGTCGCTACGGAAGAGTTTGTAGCAAGTCTCCATATCCGTGAGGTTGAGGTTGGTAAAGGCATTGGAAAGGAAAGTCAAAAACTTATTTCCAATAGAATGCCAAAAAAACAAAATCCGATGCGGCTTGCCACCTATAAAGCGCGAGCCATACACCACATCCGCATCGCGGTAGAGCATGGGCGCGAGTAGGATATTGTACTCCGCAGGATCGTATTCCAAGTCGGCATCCTGAATGATGATAAAATCGCCACTCGCTCGCGCAATACCCGTACGCAGTGCCGCGCCTTTCCCCTGATTTTTTGCATGACACACATATACCACTTTCCCACCCTCCGCTTCGTAGGCTTGCACCTGTGCTTCAGTGGCATCGGTAGAGCAATCGTTTACCACGATAATTTCTTTCTGTAGCTGTTCCAATAACTCCACCTCCGCTACCCGCCGCAGCACTTCGAGTATCGTAGCTTCTTCATTATAAGCAGGAATAACGATAGATAGTGTTTGCATGTATTTGAGATATGAGCTTTGGGAGTGATGAGGTATGAGTGATGAATTATGAGTAGATATTTTAAAAAAAACTCATCACTCATATCTCATAATTCATCACTCCATAAAGCTTTCTATGATGAAATTATCTACAAAAATGGTCTTATCGCTGCTGGCATTCCAATAGCGTACTTCTACTCGTGTAAAAGGCTGCTTTGGTAGACGCATATCCAGCCAAATAGTTTTCCATGTGGCATCCTTAAGCAAACGATGAAGGCGAATATAGCGCGTTTTTACATTTTTATCCTCATCCCAAAAGCGAACGACGAGTTGTGTCATGCGCCAAGTTTCCCATTCTTTGTGGAGGGCGTAATAGTCGGCTTGTACCCGTAGCCATTCGCTATCCTCGGGAATATTGCTTTTTGCTACACTTATAATGGAGGAATATTGCTGTTCTTTATACAAGCGAATGACGGTATTGCTGGTAGCAGGGTCTTGCAAAAAGAAGATACTATCCACAGGCTGCGTATCGAAATTGTCCTTCAATACTGGATGTACAGCTTGGCGTTCACCTTTAAATTGTTCGCGGGTGTCCAGTAGTTTTTGTGCTTCTATAGGCGCGTCTTGTTGAAATAAAATCTCGCGCAGATAGGCACCGCTCATCTCTCCGGGGCGTAGTAACTTGCCTGGGCGCGCTTGTTGCGTGAGCCAAAAATTATAGGCAGTAAAAAACAAAGCGAGTGCCAAAACGAGGTATTTCCAAAACTTCGTTTTCCAAATCTGACTAATAAAAGCCGCCAATGGCAAACTCAATATGGGATAGGCTTGTATCATAGCGCGCTGTCCGAGTGAGCCACCATACCACCAAATATCCCAAGCAAAGGTGATGTAGATATGCAAGGCAACATACGCCAAAGCCACCCAAAACAATGAGTAATACTCCCGATACAAGGCTCGAAAACCAAGCAGTGCAAATATCATCGTAGGCGTATAGATCAACCATCCTGCCCGATAGCTCATAAAGCCCTTCCAGAGGTGCGGGCGCAGCCAGCTAAAGCCTTGTTCTTCGTAGCTATACACTATAAAATCGCCTGTAGCATATTTCCAATACCATAGTTGCAATGACCCAATGGCGATACAAACAAGTGCGGCAAGGATAATTTTAAGAATTTCTGTTTTTAGAAAATTTAGACGAGCATTTAAATATTCCCATCGAAGTCCTTCTAATCCCCAAAGCAGAGGAATAAGCGCGACTATGATTTCCGTAGGACGGGTGAGTGCTGCCAAACCGATACATGCTCCAATGCTTGCTGCTAAGGCATAACTCGGCTGCCGATGAAAGCGTATCGTGTACCATATGAGCAAACTATGCAGCGTGAATAACCAATTGTGCGACATCGCATTGGTGATACCTGCATACTCCAAATAGTTCGTAGCAGCAACTAATAGGAGTAGGGTGGCGGCTACCGTTTTATCTTCGAAAAACTCCAATAAAATTTTCCTCAAAAACCAAAGTCCTAGTAAGGCGATAAACAAACTCCCAAAGGTGATTCCCATTTGGTAAGGCAAGGAAAAACCATCAGCGAGATAATCAGGATGTTGCTGCGCAATGAGATGGGCAAGAGCGAAAAAAGGAGCGTACAATACCGCCTGCCCACAAGAATATTTTAGCACATAGTTGCCGCTTGCTTCATGCCGAAATGCCTGTTGAAAATTATGTGTAGGACGATATTTTTCTAGTATTTCGGGCATAAATTTTAATTGCTTGCTATCTTTATAAATAAAAAAAGCAGGCAAATAAAGATAGTAGCCAGATACATCCCAGCTTAGGGTAGCTTCGGTAGTGCCTTGCTTCCATTTTGGGTAGAAACAGATAGTGGCATACAACAACATACCAGCGCAAGCAATAAAGGCAATTCTAGAATACATAGGCATACGGTATTGATAACACGAACTTAGTGTTTTACTCACCAACTCTTGCATGATTTTGGTAAAAATGCGATAATGTTGTAATG
>JAHDCQ010000031.1:2878-9310 GCA_020629845.1 Saprospiraceae bacterium
CAGCATTAAATATCCCGATTGCCATTTTTCAAAGTGCTATTCAACAAGTTTCCGCTTGGATTACTACCTTTGCCGCCGCAAAATGCTCGTTTTCCTACAAAGTCTGTAGATGAACAAAAAGTAGCCTTTTCTTCGGCTTAGGCACAGGATTTGTAAGAGAACCAAAATGCTAAAGCAATATGAGTACTCTTCAGCAAGAGATAAATAAACGACGTACGTTCGGTATCATCAGTCACCCCGATGCGGGAAAGACGACCCTTACGGAAAAACTATTGCTCTTCGGGGGCGCGATACAGACCGCAGGTGCGGTGAAGTCGAATAAAATCAAGAAGTCCGCGACCTCTGATTTTATGGAGATTGAGAAACAACGGGGTATCTCGGTGGCGACCTCTGTGATGGGTTTTGAATATAAAGACAAAAAAATCAACATTCTCGATACGCCTGGTCACAAAGACTTTGCCGAAGACACTTACCGCACCCTCACGGCAGTGGATAGCGCGATAGTGGTGATAGATGTAGCGAAGGGTGTGGAGGAACAAACCGAAAAATTGGTGAAGGTGTGCCGCATGCGCGAAACACCGATTATCGTATTTATAAATAAGCTTGACCGCGAAGGAAAAGATGGCTTCGACTTGCTGGATGAAATAGAGCAGAAGCTAGGGCTTACCGTCTGTCCGCTTAGTTGGCCGATTGGAATGGGACAACGCTTTCAAGGCGTATATAATATCTACGAACAAAGTTTGGTACTCTTCCGCGCACATGGCAAACAGACCGAAGAGGAAGTCATGAAATTCACAGATTTGGATGATCCTGAACTAGATGCCATAGTAGGAGAAGCGGCTGCGGAAGAACTACGCGAAGAGGTGACGATGATAGATGAGGTCTATCCAAAGTTTGACCAAGATGCCTACCTGAATGGCGACTTATCACCTGTGTTTTTCGGGAGTGCTATCAATAATTTCGGAGTGAAGGAAATGCTGGACTGCTTTGTAGAAATCGCGCCTACGCCTCTACCGCGCAGCACCGAGGAACGTCAAGTAGACCCATTTGAAGATAAATTTTCGGGTTTTGTTTTCAAAATTCACGCGAATATGGATCCAAAGCACCGCGACCGTATTGCCTTTCTGCGCGTATGTTCGGGAACCTTTGAGCGCAATACCAATTATCTGCATGTTCGCCAAAAACGCAAACTAAAATTCTCTAACCCCACCACCTTTATGGCTTCTAGAAAGGAAGTGGTAGATGCCGCCTACCCTGGGGATGTAGTGGGCTTGTACGATAGTGGCAATTTCAAAATTGGAGATAGCCTCACGAGTGGTGAAACGCTAAATTTTCAGGGCATACCGAGTTTTTCGCCAGAGCAATTCCGCTATGTGGATAATGCTGACCCGATGAAGCAAAAGCAAATGCAAAAGGGTTTACTACAGCTTATGGATGAAGGTGTGGCACAACTTTTTACACGCTACAGCAACAATCGAAAAATCATCGGTACGGTGGGTGCGCTACAATTCGATGTGATTCAGTATCGCTTGAAGGAAGAATATGGCGCGACGGTGCGCTACGAACCGCTCAATATGCACAAAGCCTGCTGGCTGAGCTATGAGACGGAAGCGATATTCAAGGACTTTATGAGCCGTCGAAAAAATGATTTAGCGAAGGATAAGGATGGACATTGGGTATTCCTCGCACAAAGCGAATGGATGCTCAAAATGGCACGCGAAAACCATCCAGAGATGCAATTTCATTTTACGAGTGAATTTTAAGTTGGTCTTTAGCGTGTCGCTGTGCGACTTTTAGTCTTTGGTCTTTAGACTGCGAAAGACCAGCAAGCAAATCAATGTGAACAAAGAAATTCTACGCCTTGCTATCCCCAATATTATCAGCAATATTTCCGTACCGCTGCTGAGTACGGTAGATACGGCACTTATGGGGCGCATGTCGGAATTACACATTGCTGCGGTGGGCGTAGGCGCAATGATTTTCAACTTTATTTACTGGAATTTTGGCTTCCTTCGTATGGGGACAACGGGCATCACGGCGCAAGCCTTTGGGCAGCAAAATGATGCAATGATAACGCATACTTTGGGACGTGCCTTGCTAGTGGTACTAGTGGTTGCCTTGTCTTTATTACTCTTTCAGATTCCTATAGGCGAAGCCGCGATGTACCTTATGAATGCCTCCGAAAATCAACGTCCCCTCATCGAAACCTACTTTTACATTCGTATTTGGGCAGCACCAGCCTCGCTGGGGCTTTTTGCCTTCATGGGCTGGTTTTTCGGTATGCAAAATGCCATTTATCCGCTTATCATCACCATAGTAGTGAATGTGGTAAATATCGCCCTAAATTTCCTGTTTGTCTTGCATTTCAAAATGGATGTAGATGGCGTGGCTTGGAGTACCGTAATCGCGCAATATGTGGGCTTGCTGCTTGCGATGGCGTTATTTTATGCTAAATATCGCCACCTATTAGTGCATTATAAGCGCGAAGCTATTGTATTGTGGGAAAAATTACGTGAATTTTTACTTATCAATCGCGATATTTTTATTCGTACCGTCTGCCTCACGCTTGCCTTTACCCTGTTCTATAATCAATCTTCCGCAGGCGGGGATTTGGTACTGGCGGCGAATGTGATTTTGTTGCAATTTGTCAATTGGATGTCTTATGGTGTGGACGGCTTTGCCTATGCTGCGGAGAGTCTAGTGGGCAAATATCATGGCGCGAAGGATGCACCCAAAACACGCAAGGCAGTACGACTTTCCTTTGTGTGGGGCATGGCATTGGCGGCTTTATTTAGTATTGCTTATTGTTTTTTTGGAGCGGCAATTCTCCGTATTTTCACGAATCAAGATCATGTCATCGCAGCTACGCTCCCTTTTCTGTTTTGGATGGCGATTTTTCCTTTGCTTAGTACGCCTTGCTATTTATGGGATGGTATTTTCATTGGTCTCACCGCTTCTAAAGCAATGCGCGATAGTATGTTGCTTGCCTTTGGTGTGTTTCTAATCGCGCTTTTTATACTACAATATTCCTATGGCAATCATGGACTATGGGCGGCACTCTTATTGTTTATGGTAGCACGTGGGGCATTTCAGTATTGGTGGTATGGTAGCGGTAGGGTAACATTCGCTTCTACATAGTACGTTATAACAATCGAAAATAAGTTCCCCGTTTCGACCGTTACATATAAAAAAAATGTGCATAATTAATGAAAAATGCGTATCTTCGATGCACATTTCGTGAAACATATATTTTTCCAGTCCTACACCTACTACTTTTTATGACGGATAAGCAAATAGACCGTTTACTCACCCGTATGGAGCGGGAACATGAAGACGAACTGAATATGGTGAATCAGTTCAATATGCACTATTTTTCTACTGATTACCTAGAATACATTTATGAAATTTGGTGCGAACGCTGTGTGCGGCTTCGCAGTTTTTATAAAGCAGGTCTAAAATTGATGCTTGTAGCTTGCGCTTGCAGTACGTTTGGTCTTTTAGGCTTAGCACTCGAAATTGAATTCCTTACTACTTTTCTATATATCGCATTTATTTTGATGCTTGCCTATTGTGCGAGTATGCTTTATTTGAATAAAAATTTTGGTAGCATTCGTCGCAATGAATATGTGGGCGAGAAGATTCGTACAGAATTGCGTAGGCGGTATGATACGACTTATATTTAGCTTTTAGCAATTGGCTTATTAGCCGTTAG
The DNA here is from genome assembly GCA_020629845.1 of Saprospiraceae bacterium. Taxonomy (GTDB): domain Bacteria; phylum Bacteroidota; class Bacteroidia; order Chitinophagales; family Saprospiraceae; genus JAAUTG01. The sequence continues at coordinate 6,591 of JAHDCQ010000031.1, forward strand.
TTAGCTCTAATAAACCAATTGCACTTATAATCCTAAAAGCCCGTATTATCCGCCTCTTGATTTTCATAATCGGGGCATCCCGTTGGGCGCGCTTGCTGCAAGAAAATATCCACCTGCTCTCCCACTCGAATCGTTTTCCCTGCCGCAGGTATCTGCCGATAGACATAGGCATCTTGCTTGTAGCTTACGCTTGGATCAGGACGTTCGGTGCCCACGTTCAGGTCAGCACTTCGTAGAGCAAAAAGGGCATCTTCATAGAGCATACATTTCAGGTTCGGTACCGTAATATCACTATTACCGCGCTCTGTTACTACGGCTTGCACCGTGCTACCTGGCAATACTTTTACACAATTGTTGAGGTCTTTGCTATCTTTTTCTTCCTCATCTACTAGTAGCCGTAGAATGGTATTTTCGGCAAATTTCGTACTATAAATGCGTTCTCTGACTTCTAGTTTTATATCCAACGCTTGTAATGCGCGCGCATATTGCGAGTACTCATCGCGTCCCGTTAAGCGAGGCAAACATACGGGGTCGCCTTCACCGCGCGTCACCGTCATGTAGATGGTACGATTCTTTTTTACCCTCGAAAAGGCTTTCGGATTTTGTTGCAATACCATATTGGCATCCTTTCGCCCAGGCACATAAATGGAGTCCAAAATCACGATTTCAAAGCTACGCCCACGCGCTTGCTTGATGGCATCGTCAATGTGCATATCCACATAATTCTCCACTTGTAGCGATTCACCATGTCGGGTGTAATACTTCATCCATAGGAAGAGTGCTAACATAAACAGCCCAAAGACTGCCAACATCAACAAAAAATTTTTGATGAATACAGGACTCGTCACGAAAGCTAAGAGTTCGCGCCAAAAAGATTTTAGTCTTTCGCTAAATTTGCTCATTGTCGTTTTGTTTTTCTTAAACCACATAAGTAATGGCAGACAAATAAATGTACATTCTTGACTGTCTCTTTTGCTCCTATTTTTCACTTTGAAATTGGTCAAATATCCAGATATACTCCCACTTTCAAAGCAAAAAATAGAACCAAAATAAAGCTACTCAAGAATGTACATTTATTAATCTGCCATTACTAAGGCATATAAGGACATATAAATAGAAAACTGATTTCTTAAAGAAATCTTATATATCCTTATATGCCTTATGTGATTCAACTAATTCTTCAAAGCCGAATTCTAGTATTTTATCAATGAAATCGTACGGCTTATACCCATTAATTGCCGCTTGATGATAAATACAAGTGGCGGGTGTCATGCCTGGCAATGAATTAACCTCAATTATAATGGTTTCTGCTCTATTATCCTCATATACCCGCACAAAAGCGTCAATTCGCGCATAGCCTTTTATGCGAAGGATTTCTGCCGCCTGTTGCAATTTTGCTTTTACTTGCTTAGCGATAAACTCATAATCCTCCTTATTGGGCGAATAACGCGCTGGCGTAATATTTTGCCCTTCGCCTGCTAGAAATTTTTCTTCTAAGGATAAAATTTCACCACTCGCTAGAGCTTCCGATGGCTCAAACATTTCGTAGCGTAAGGCATCGCCTTCGTGGTGCGTGAGTAAGCCACCTGTAATTTCTAAGAAATGCTTCGCGCCTTTTGCCGTGATTAATTCCTCTACCAAAATAGAGGGTTTTATCGGAAATTCTTCTTTCGGCTGCAAGCTCAAAATATGGCGTTCTTCCTCTAGCAAGGGCAATTGTTCGCGGAACATCATACGGCAAAAAGCTTGTAATTGTTCCCGATTTTTAATCACTTTTACCGCTGCACTACAACCGTCATCCACAGGTTTCATGATGAGCGGGTAGCCAAATTCGCCTTCCAAAATAGCAATGGTAGATTGTGGATGTGATTCGTATTCTGCCTTGCTGATGAGGCGTTGTTGTGCCACCGTGAAGCCGTGTCGCTTCAAGAGTTGCAAGGTGTTGTACTTATTAATCGTCACGCGTGAGGAAGCCGAATCGGAGCCATTATAAGGAATGCCATAATGCACAAGATTCGATTGTACTTCGCCATCTTCTCCAGGGCGACCGTGTAGGGCAATGAATACGCCATCTACTAGTTCTGCAAGTTCAGGATAGCTCAAGCAGCGCGGCTCAAACACCACATTTGCCGAAGCATATTTTTCGATAATTGGCTTACTTTCCTCGCGGATTTGTGCCAAAATAGGGTGATGCTGAAAGCCTTGTATTTTATCCCGAATATCATCGGCATTGTCTTTCAATAGTAGATTAATTGGGATTTGATATAATTCATGCCCTTGCCTATCACCGATAAGATAAATAGGAATCGGCTCGTATTTATTGGAACTGGCAAGTTTTTCAAAAATATTGCGGCCGCTTTCTACTGAAATATGTCGCTCGGCACTATAACCGCCTAGAATGACGGCAATTTTCTTGCGCTCCGATTGCTGCTGTTTGGCATCCTCGATAGCCGCGTCAAGTTCCGCGAGTAGCTTATCAAAATGCGTAATTTCGGGCGTAGTCGCAATGCGTTCTTGTAGGGAGGCGCGAATGATGTAGGTGATAAATTGCGACGGATTCAGCCCAATTTCTGCCGATTGATGGAAGAAAAAGGAGGAGGGCAACATACCCGAAGTCGTATTCGGATCATTGAGAAAAATCGTACCTTCCTCATTGATAAAGCCATCAATGCGCGCATAGGTATTGAACTCCAAATACTCGAACAAGCGTTGGCACTCTT
>JAHDCQ010000031.1:9410-29703 GCA_020629845.1 Saprospiraceae bacterium
TCAATGCGCGCATAGGTATTGAACTCCAAATACTCGAACAAGCGTTGGCACTCTTTGCGAATGGCATTGATGTGTTCATCGGATAATTTAATGGGGGTTTCCTTGCGCGAAAGTCCAGGCAAGTATTTAGAGCGATAATCAAAAACCTCGCTGCCTTTGATGATTTCGGTAGGCGGCAAAGCAACCGTCGAGCCATCTTCCTGCCGCAATACGATGCAAGAAAATTCCTTTCCATGAATGAAAGACTCCAAAATTACGCGCTGTTCGCTCCAATGACTTTCTAGCGTGAGGTCGCCAAATCTATCAAGAAAAACCTCCAATTGCACCAGCAAATCCTCTGGATGAATGACCCTACCGATTTTTCTATCGCCCGCATAAATATCTACAGGCAAGCCCAGTCCTTCGCGGATGTCGGAGAGTTCGCGCACATACTCCACACGTTTTTCTTTCGTAGCTTCACGCCATACTTGAGCATCTACTTCGGTGCGGAAAAAGGCTTTATTGACAAAGTACTCAAAGTCTTCCTGTCCTGCTGTTTCTGCCAAAATCGTTACGCCAATAGAAGATCCCTGATTAGCAGGGCGAATGACCATTGGGAAACCGATTTTTGCTTTTGCTTCTTCAAACAGTTGTGCTTTATCGGCAGCTTTCCAAGCTTGGCGTTGTAGTACGGTCACTTCGGGGGTGGCAAAGCCTGCGGTTTCCATTATTTTCTTCTGGAATGCCTTATCCATACCTATCGTGCAGCCGCGAATACCGCTACCTGTATAGGGGATTTGAAGACTTTCCAATAAGCCTTGTATTTGCCCATCTTCCCCAAACTGTCCATGTAGGGCAAGGAATGCCATATCCATTAACTCAGGCAATTCTGAAATATCGAGCTTGCGGCCTACTTTAGAAATGAGGCGTTGCCAAGCATCGTCGGTCAGCTCGCCGAGGCTTTCTATATAGATTTGAAAATCATGTTCCGAGTGTGGCAGCGATTCGACAGGTGGATAAAAATCGCGAATCGTACCTTTATATATGTATTGCCAATCGAGGAGGATAAAATTGCGCTGGCTATCCACAAAAATGGGGATTGGCTCGAATAGCACTTTGTCCAGATTGTCATACACGGTGCGTCCACCTGCAAAGGAAATTTCTCGTTCTCTGGATGGCCCGCCGAATATAATTCCTACTTTCATGTATCGGTTAAAGTTGCGTTGCAACTTTGTAGAGTGTTTCAATGTAGAACCGCAAAATGAACAATATAAAATGTAGAAGTAAAATTTGCTTTGGCGAATTTTCTGTCTTTTTACATTGCTCAGTTTTATATTTTACATTGATATTCTCTACATCGTAAGTTTATTTTGCTGCGAAGTTACATATTCCAAGAGGGTTAACCAATTTGAGGGCTGTGGTAGTATAATATAACAGCAAAGCTCCTACTTTTCTTTCCTAAGTAGGCAAGACTTGCGTAAAAATGGCAAGACCTGTAATTTTGAATGCGATAATGATGTAGATACTGTAGCAGTATCGCATTTTATCATTAAATAATTATGGTACTGGCTTTACCAGCTTAGGAATGAGAAATTATAATACAGATAGTTCATCCATCAAAGAGGCTCTATCGGCATGTTCTTCGCGGATGCGGCGCAACAGTTTATCCGCAACTTGATGGGCATTAATTCGCCGAAGATGCACAATTTTTTCGCCAATTCGTCGGGCAGCAGTCCGCCCGAAATGATTAGAAAGATATTCCAGCATCAGTTCTTCATAGATGGCATACACTTGTTTTTGATAGCTTGGTAAGACCTGCTTGCTAAACTTAGAGAGCATATCCAATGACCTAGTCTGCGCCATATAGTCGAGGAGTTTGTCCCAAAGTGCTTCTTTCACATAAATAGAGGCTACTATATCGCGGCGTTCGGAAGTATAGGGTTGTTGCTGAATGGCACCAATTAGTTCCATGCGTTCTGTTTTCCAATCTTCGCTTTGCTGTTGCTTAAGCATGTCGAAGTAGCGCATCTTGTAGGTAGCTAATAGACGGTTATAAGCGTATTGACGAATCGTTTTATCGTCGGCTTCTTGCTCGGCAATAAGTAGGCGCACATCCTCAATTTGCTCTCGGATACGGTTGGGAATATCTCGTGCCAGCATTTCATCTGCTACTTGTTTTGCCCAGGCTGCATCACCGCGTTTCATGGCTTTATTTAGGACATAAAGGAGCAAATCCGCATTCCGTTCATTGCCACGAATAATTGGAGGTACTTCATCCGAACGTTCTAAGCGTTCCAATACATCAATTTTATTGATGAGCAGAGCCGTATAATTTCTATCCGAAAATTGCGATAGCAAACTCGTTTCTTCTAGCAAATTTAAGAATGCTTCCCCTTCATCCAATTGTACACTCACTTTGGCAAGTAGACGATAGAATTGGGGGATAATTTCATTGATTCGATAAGTGACTTTTTGACTTTCTGTTTGGGCATATTTCCAGATGTCTTCTACCAGTTCGGGGGGCGGTTGTAGTCCCAATACTTGGTGTATCAATTGGAAGCTGGTGCTGATGCGTTTGCGTGCACTATCCTGATATTGGCCCATTTTACGCAGCACAGGCGTGAGGCGTTCGATGACGCTCTGACATATCAAAACTACCGTACGAAAATAAGCTTGTACCAATGCACTTTCGGCTTGTAGTAGTAGTTCGTCGCTGACTTTTATAAGCGTTTGCATTCCGCGATAGCTGATACTGCGGTCTTTTTTGCGTGCTGCTCGGATGGTTTCATCCAGCACTTGCCGGTACTTACTCTTATCATCCGAAAAGCTGACGGTAGCAGCAAAGCGGGCTTTGAGCGCAAGGGCAAAATTGCGGTCTCGGCTGGCGTATTGGCGCACAAATTCTTTGAGTTCTTCCTCTTCTACATTTTTTAGCACGCCTCTTGTAGTGAGGCGTTGCTTATTGCTTTTTTTAGGAGCTTCGGCTTTGGCAGAGGTGTTTTGTTGAATATGTTTTCGTAGTGCTAAAAGCGTAGCTGCGACATGTTCGCATTCCCCCTCCGACATAAATCGGGGGCATTCACAGCTTGTTAAATCGACCCGCGAAGGGGTTATTTTTAACTCCACCTCATAGGTTTGTTCCACTTGTGCTGCCCAGAGGTGTCGCTCCAGTTCGCGTAGGGCTTGCACCGCCCCTTGCTCAAAGAGTTGCTCTCCGAGTAGTAGGAAGTCGTCATTGATGTGCTGCTCTAGTTGCTGTAAGGGAAACGCCATAGTGGATTAGAGTGTGCTTAGAAGCTGTTTTAAAACCTATGGTTGGAATTTCTGCCCGCCATTTTTTGTCTATTTTTTGATTTTTTGAACTGCATAGTCCTTCTACGGAGCGAAAAAAATCGGAAAATAGACGAAAAAAGAGGGACGCAGAAAAACAAGTAGAGGTTTTAAAACAGCTTCTTAATATATTTTACTGATTTTGTAGTCTTTGCCTCAAATCGCTTTAAACCTCTAAAGGTAATAAAAAAAGCAACGGGTGTTGGACAAATAATTGTCATATCTTCCAAGAGCTCCATTCTGTATTTATCTTTGTGTACCGAATTTGGTATTACACTATCAAAAAAATAATATGAAACAACTCTTTTACGCACTACTCGCTTGTGCCCTTTGTCTTGCTTGCGAAAGCACTACAGCGGACATACCCCACGCAACCGAAAGCACGAATACTCCAAGCACGGCATATGATTCTATTGCCGCCAAAAAATATGGTGCGGATGATTATGGTATGAAAAAATATGTGATAGCATTTTTGAAAAAAGGGCCAAATCGAGACCTAGAAGAAGCCGAAGCACAAGGCTTACAAGCTGCACATATGGAAAACATTGGACGAATGGCAGAAGCAGGAAAATTGGTATTGGCTGGTCCATTTCTTGACGATGGTGATTTGCGGGGTATTTACATCTTCGATGTAGCAAGCATCGAAGAAGCCGAAGCACTCACCAATTCTGACCCTGCTATTCAAGCGGGTAGCTTAGTCATGGAACTCAAAGAATGGTATGGCAGTGCAGCAGTAATGGCAATCAATGATATTCATAAAACGTTGACGGCAAAGGAATTTTGATGCGATAATGCTGAAATGATTTAATGCTGCAATGCAGTTATTACATCTTGCATTCAAATTTCCTTAGAAGCTATACAAGTCTATTACTGCTTCCGCTTCATACGACGATTGCGATGATAAAAATTAGCCTCTTTCTTGGCTACCCACTTGATAAATTTTGCCATTTCTTCGTGTGCAACTAGTTTTTCGATGGTATGGTATTCCTGCTTCAATTCCTTTTCGGTGAAAACAGAATGTATCTTCTGATGGCAGATATTATGAATATCAATCGTTGCGCCAAATGTTCCACCTCTTGATTTTGGCACTAGGTGATGCTTAGAATAATTTGCCTTTGCCCCCAACTCTCTGCCACATATTGGGCATGTTTTTGTCGTCGTTTCCATAATGTGTTGCAACATTGTGGGGAATGCAAAAAGTTCCTAAGGGACTTCGCAAATAATAACCTACGCATCTAGTTTGTCTTTTTTGGCTTATTCTTCGTTGAAAAGCCTCGACAGAACCAGCTATGCCTGTGTTTTTCGCCTCGACTAAGCCAAAAAATCCTACGCTATCTTACGTAGGTTATTAATTGCGAAGTCCCTAAAAATCCACTTTAAAACGCAGATTGATACGGCGCGAAGTCAAGTAATTCGGAATGGCATATTGCTGCTCGAAAATGGTTTTAATCCACGTATTCGCAGCTACATTCTGTACTTGCATCAAGTTGAATACCTCCAAACTTATCCACGCGCTTTCCGTGAAGCGAAGCGGATGATTAGGCTTATCTTTACGCAGGGTGCTGTCCCAAAGGGCGTAGGCAAAACCAATATCCACGCGATGATAAGGTGAGAAACGATAGGTATTGCGATAGATGCGATTATTCCCCAACAGTCCGTAAGGCAGCCCCGAACCTGCGGTGAAATTGAGGTTCATTTTAGCGCGTTCATTTTTTGGTAAATAATCCTGAAAGAAGACCGAAAAGTTCATAAAGCGGTCGCTCGGACGGGGTACATCTGACACATCTGTACCTTCTCGTTGTCCAAGTTCTCGGACTTGATGCTGGATGCCGTTCAAAGACTCACGCGCCCGCAAAAAGGAAAGATTGAACCACGATTCTGCGCCTGGTACAAACTCGCCATTGAGTCGCAAATCCAAGCCAGTTACGTAGCCTGTCGCATCATTCTCGCCAGAGTAACGGATGCGTACATTTTCGATGTCGTAACTTACCAAATCCCAGAGGCGTTTGTAGTAGGCTTCACTAATGAAACGAAATTTGGTAGGATTATTATCTGGACCAAAATCCCAAGTTATACCTCCTACAATATGTGCCGATTTTTGTGCCAATAAGTTGGTATTAACCCGTCCTTCTAAATTTCGTAATTCTCGATAGAAAGGGGGCTGCACATACAAACCACCCGCTAAACGAAAGGCTATATCTTTATCGCCTCTAAGCGGCTTGTACAAAATTTGGGCACGTGGCGAAATATTGAGTTCTTCATTCAAATTCCAATAGCTCGCTCGCACGCCCGCACTCAAGCGTAATTCTGCTACACTATCCTTTCGGAAGGTGTATGTATCTTGGAGATAGGCACTAAAACGCGCCGACTCTAGCGAATTTTCGGTTTTTAAATTGCTAAATACTTGCACTGCACTCGTATCGAAACGTAGAGAATAGCCTGCCGAATCGAGGCGTTCCCATTCATTGAGTTGGTCGTCTATGAGTTCGTATTTACCTTTCACACTCCATTGCAAAAAGTGCGTTTTTTCAGTATCATCATCGGTATCGGATTGGAGTTCCCAGCCGCCTTTGAGTTCGGCAGTAGAAACATTCGCTAAGAAGCTGTTTCGCACAAATTGCTGCTGTGTACCTGAGCCTAAAATACTCACGGCATCCCCAAAACTCTCGCTACCTAAATCTGCTTCAATTTCTTGTAAGCTGTACTGCCCAATAATGTCAAAATTTTCATTTTCGAGGCTTTGGAAGTTGGAAACTAAAAATTTTACGAATAAAGGATTGCGGTCGCGCACAGGCAGATAGGTCAGCGATACGCCGCCCATTTGTGTAGTGAAATCATCTACTTCGCGCCCATCGAAGAGGGTAAATAAATTGAGTGCAAAATTGACTTGTCCGAAGCCCGAATTGCGCTCTTCGGGAATAAAATTATAAACGCTTCGGTTGTAATTGCCCAATACGCCCAGTTGCCATTCGCGGGCTAGGTCATAGGTTAAGTAGGCTTGTAGGTCGGTGAAATTGGGCTGATATTCGCCTGTCACATCCAACGAACCTAACAAATAGCGTGTAGTTTTGTAGCGCGCACCGACTAAGTAACGAAACTTTTGCTGCGCGCCCACACTACCTTCTACGTGGGCTGAACCACCAAGGAAACTCCCACTTACTGAAGCCTTGAATTCATCGGGTAGTTTGTATTTAATATCCAGTACGGAGGACATTTTATCACCATATTTTGCCTCAAAACCACCCGATGAAAAAGATAAACTTTGTATCAAATCAATATTAGGAAAGGTCAAACCCTCTTGCTGCCCTGCACGAATGAGCTGTGGGCGATATATTTCAAAATCATTGACATACACCAAGTTTTCATCATAATTTCCACCTCGTACATTATATTGGGAGCTTAATTCGCCGCCTGTACCGCTACTCGTACCTAGCGCGATGTGGGGCAGCACGCTTTCCAAGTTACCCGTTGTAGTAGGCATTAATTGCATCACTTCCACATCCTGCTGTATCATGCCACCACTCTCGATTTTGCTGCTAGTAACAATCACTTCCAAATCGGAGTCAATGAGATTCAATACCACACTCACTTGTCGCCTACTTCCAATTGGCATAGGGTTGATGACCGCATAAGCTGGCTTATAACCTACTCTTGTAAAATTGAGGGTTACTTTTTCCTTTGCTGGAATTTTTATGTTATAAATTCCGTCAAAATCAGAATACTCAGCAGTAGTGGTGCCTTCTATGTTGATGAGGACGGAGCCAATTGGTTTATCGGTTGAACCATCTGTAATTGTTCCAAAGACAGTTGCAGTATTTTGAGCTTGTAGGAATAGGCTAAATAATATAAAACTTAAAAGTAGTGTGTATCGTAACATAATTTTGCACTGTGGGAGTAAATTCATAGATGTATAACTCTAAGTTTCGGATTTGTAGTATTTCGGTGCGAAAGTAGGAAAGGAAAATGTAAAGTAGGGAACGTGTATGAAATAAGTTCGTAAATTTAGGGTAGCTAGTTTTGTACTTATTTTTATTTTAAAAGTGGGAATCTATCTGGATAAATGACTAGTTTCAAAGTGAAAATAAGTTCGTACACGTTCCTAAATATAGTAAATGGCTTTTAGCGACATTTTGCCTTGTATTGACCAAAAAAAAACATACCGTTATACGTATTTAAGGAATGAGAGCAAAGGCATACGACTGACTTGTCACGACCTTATATTAATGGATATGCAAATGCCTGAAATGGACAGCCTGGAAAGCACAAGCCGTATCATACAAGAACATTCTTTGTGAATAAAGTCTATTACTCAAAAAACTAGAATTGCAGGCAAGCAAAGTGCCTATTTTTACACAATAAAAAAAGTCCGATACGACTCCTAAACTCGCATCGGACACATCATAAAATCACTTGAATTTTGTTGGCAATAGAGGCTTTATCTTACTTTCAAACCTATCGCATAACCCTTAATATAAGCATTATTAGCACGGATATGGTCTTTAGAAGAAATGTTGTAGCGTTGATTTTGAAAATCAGAAATGTCTGGTTCTAGTCGCCAAAGCATATTTCCAGAACCGCTATACTTTACTTCTCCACCACCGCCTACCAAAGCATAATCTTTATCCATAGCAATTGAAACGTCGGCATGGGCTGCAAAGTCCGATTGTTTTTGTATTACTTCTACATCTAAATTTCCGACATTAAGGATATAGCGTTTGATGCCAATGGCATAAGTAGTGATGGTAGAAGGATCGGGGCGAATATGGTCTTTAGCGGCTGCGCGCCAGCTATTGCCACTCGGATAAGATGCAGTAGCTAAACTACCTGAACCTTGCCAATTCACCTTAAATCCACCACCAATCAAATGGTAACTACTCGAAACACTTGCCGAAGCACTTGGGTGCGAAGCCCTAGCACTTGTATTCTGCACGAAGCTAATCTGCTGCTTAAGTTGCCGCCGCGTCAAGCCTTTCACCTTGAGCGCAATAGCATAGCCCGACAAGACGTGCGGTGAGGAACGCACATGATCTTTCGAGGACACTATCCAACTACTCAAATCGGAGTTGGGATAAGAAGCCGTCAAAAGTGCGCCTGAACCTGTTCTGGCCGCCACCCCACCGCCACCAATCACCACATAGTCATTGGGGACAGCAATCGTAAGATTAGAATGCTGCGAGCGCGTAGTAGATGCTCTAGAAAAAACCGCCACTTCTATTTTGCCCGACTCGTCAAAGACGGAATATTTCTGATTCGGTTGCCCATAGAGGTAGCGCACACCCATGATGTCGTAGCCACTCAAATTGCCGCCATTTATCCAAGTGGGGCTGCAATAGTTCATCGTAGAGTTAATATCGCAAGGCGTGACAAACCAACCTGCTGAAGAACCTGCTGGCGCGTCGTCGCAAGCACAATCAGAGCGATTCTGCTCATGTGCGAAACCGAGGGCATGTCCAAATTCATGTATCGCAATCCACTCAATACATTGATTTCTACCCGTAGTAGATTGTTTGCATCTACAGCGATTATCTGGAATATGGTCTGCACAACCTCTCCAATCATTAAAGTCGAAGTTCAGTACCATACCATCGTGAAAGCCTCCTAATGGGCGACCGAGTTTCTTGACACGCGGGTGTTCATCTGCTATCAAGATGCGAATGCCTCGACTCCAGCTCGTACATGTTCCCCAGCCCGTAAAGCGTACCTGACTTTCGGCTTCCCAAGTACGTGCTACAGCTTGTCGGACGCGAGTGCGGTCGGCACTATTCGCACTAGTAGGATTTTCCCAGCAGACATTAATATTTTGAGGGATGTTCCATAAATCTGCCCCGCTTGCAGTAAGGGCAGATTGTACTTGTCGGACTTGCGCTTGTGTTTCTGGTAGGCAAAAAGCACAAAAGATAGCTATTATGAATAGCTTCGATTTCATTCTTGTTTTCATTTAGTAGTAGTTGTTTTTATTGCTTACAAATTTGCAATAATACATTATCCCAAACTACTCTACTTTTATGAAACCGCCTTTTGATTTAACGAACGCCCTATTTGATTTGATAAACTTCCAGAAACTCCTTACGCTTATTAGTAGAGAGTGGAATTTTTTTGTCGGTATCCATGATAACGTAGCCACCATCTTGCCGAACATACTGTCGCACATGATTTAAATTAAGTAGGAAAGAACGATGGGCGCGGAAGAAGCAGTCGTTTACGAGTACATCGGTCAGTTGTTTTAGATTTTTGGAAACGACTAGCTTACGTCCGCCAGTAAGTACTACGGTCGTATATGCCCCTTCTGCTGAAAGATAGATGACTTCATCCGTTTCTACAAATAGTAAGCCTTCCGAAGAGGGCAGCGCGATGCGATTGATGCCTTTGGGAGAGTTTATATTCATTTTTAGGGTTTGCACACGCTCGGCAATAGGAGCAGTATCTTTCATTTTTTTGATGCGAAGTACGGTCTGTATTAATTGGTCAATTTGGATGGGTTTCAAAAGATAGCCAATGGCAGATACTTCAAAAGCTTTCAAGGCATATTGGTCATAAGCCGTAGTGAATACCACTTCAAAGCTGATTTCATCAAAGAAATCGAAAAGCTGAAAACCCGATTGCCCTGGCATTTCAATATCCAGAAATACAATATCAGGTTGGTGCTGATAAATGGCTTTTACGCCGCTTGGTACATCGTCTGCCATCGCTACACACGTTACATCAGGGCAATATTCTTCTAATAGTTGGCGCAAAATATTTCTAGCGCGCGCTTCATCCTCTATAATTACCGCTTTCAACATGATATTGTAACTTTGTGTTTGTACTGCCAATTTGTGCATGGAATGATTTGGTACGTTATATTTCTAATAAAGTTTGTAGTGATGTCTAATCAAAACTACGAATTTTTAAATTATCATCTATTCAAAATCTGACCTAAGAGGAAGAAATGCCGACCAAACGAAAACATATTCTCTTTTTCTTCAGCTTATGGCTAAGTAGTTATTGCTTGGCACAGCACCCGCCTGTCTGGAATTTGGACGACCAAGATGGCTTGCCTAGCCTCACGGTCTACGATATGCTCGAAGATAGCAAAGGCTACCTTTGGCTCGGACTAGAGAACGGTCTATTTCGCTATAATGGTATTGAGTTTGTTCAATTTATGAATGCGTCCCAAAAGGGATTGTCCATGTCAGGCTTACAAGAAGATAAGGCTGGAAGAGTGTGGGCAACAAATTTTTATGGGCAGCTTTTTTACATCAAAAAGGATAGTCTACATCGTCTGCAATTGCTGGATAGTCTGCCCGCTCAAAGCTATATTAATGGCTATGCTGTAGATGACCAGAATCAGCTTTGGCTAACGAATAATACGTCCCATTCTATCTTTAAAATAGATATGACACAAGGCGTTTGGGAAGAAATAAAGCTAGATAAAAACCTGGGCAAACATTCCTATTTTCGAGATATACACCAACGCGCTGATGGGAGTATTTGGCTAACTGAAAACCAGACAGGTTTGTGGCAAATCCACCCTCGTATTCAATGCTTTGGTAAACCCAATCAAGCTCTAGCCGATGCCCAATTTAAACTCATAGAAGTAGGCGAACATTTGCTATTAGCCGATATTATTAGCGGTAGTGGCCAGCTATTGTATAGTTTTTCTGAAACAGCAGAATTTGAACAATTGCCGCATACAATTACGGCGCGTATCAATGATCTTTACAAAGACAAAGCAGCTAATGTCTGGATTTCTACCAATGGCGGTCTCTATCTTTTAGAAGAAAACTTTGAACTTGCTCCACTCCCTCAGCCGCTTATGGAGAAACGCTCTATTTCCTCCTTAATTCAAGATAGAGAAGGTGCGTATTGGATAGGAAGTCTCAATAGTGGATTGTATTTTATGCCATCTTCGCAGGTCTTGGTCTATAATCAAGCGAATGCAGGCTTGCCCGACAATCGCATCACTAGCATTACGTCCAAAGCTGATGGCACGATATTTTTAGGCACTAGCAACGGCAAAGTGGCATTGATAGAACATAGGCAGCTTAAAGATATTTTGGATTGCCCCACTAATGCCCGCGTGAATGACCTTCTATGGGCAGAGCAGAAACAACGTTTGTATGCAGCACAGGGCAGTCTTAGTGAATTTGATCTAAGCTACAATAGTCCACGCCGCGAATTGCTTTATGGTTCCGTCAAAAATTGTGCCTTGCTAGAAGATGAAACCTTGGCTTGTGCCACCAGTAAATACCCCATGATACTAGTCCCAAATCCGCAGGATACCAATATTTTTCAGCAGCGTTTTCCCTTAGTCGAAGATAAGCGGGGACGGCGTATTCATCTGCGTAAAATGCGCGCTCGCTATATGCTAAAGGACAAATTTGAAGAACAACTTTGGTGTGTCTATAGCGACCAACTTTACCGTCATACGGAGACAGAAGATGTCGTCATCTCTCCTGAAAATCCTATAACTGCCCTTTGCCTCGCACAGACCGATGATAGCACAATTTGGGTTGGCACAATAAATGAGAGCGTACTTGCTATTCGGAATGACTCAATTGTATTTCGCTTAAATGAGCAAGATGGACTCGCTGGCAATCTCTGCAATGTCATCGAGACGGATGGGAAAAACCTGTGGCTTGGCACGAATAAAGGCTTGCATTTTTACAATCCAAGTACTCAAGAATTATCCATTTTTAATCAATACGATGGCTTAATTGCGAATGAAATTACGGACATTGAGTTGGTTAAGGATAAACTTTGGGTGAGTACTTTGAAGGGTGTACATGAAATCCCATTGCCTGTACTAAAACCCGATGTACAACCACCGATATACATCACGAACTTCGCCATAGATGAGCGAGATACCACCCTTCAAACCGCTTATGAATTACCCTATTGGCAAAATAATATTAAGATAGCATTCGAGGGTATCTCCTCGCGTAGTTTCGATGCCTTACAGTATAAGTATCGCATGTTAGGCTTAGATTCTACTTGGATAAGTGCGAATAATAAAACCAATTTTGCACGTTTCCCATCCTTGCAAGCAGGCGATTATAGCTTTGAAGTAAAAGCCGTGAATGCGAATGGTCTGGAGAGTGCCGAAAGTGCCATTTTGGAGCTAAGTATTCGCCCTCCTTATTGGCAGCGTTGGTGGTTTTATGTTTTGTTGACACTTGCTAGTATTGGTATAGTAGCCTTTATTTTTTGGCGACGCTTACGCAATATTCAAAAGCGGAATGAGATTGAAAACGCCCTTCGCAGTTCCAAACTTACTGCCTTGCGCGCACAGATGAATCCACACTTTTTATTCAATGCCATCAATTCTATTCAGGACTTTATTTTGATGGGCGACAAGCGACAGGCGAATAGTTATTTGGGCAAATTTGCGAATCTGATGCGCTCTATTCTGGAAATGTCTGAAGAGGATGAGGTGACGCTGGAAGAAGTCATTAGCGCGCTAAAATTGTATTTAGATTTGGAAAGTCTGCGCTTTGAAGACTCTTTTGAATATACGCTTGAAGTCGCGCCCGATATTCAGACCGAAAGCCTGTATGTACCGCCTATGCTCATTCAACCCCATGTCGAAAATGCGATGAAACACGGTTTGCTCCACCGCAAAACGAATCGTCGTTTACACTTGGCATTTACGCTTCCCAAACCATACATCTTGCAATGCGTAGTAGAAGATAATGGCATCGGCAGAGCAGCCGCGCGCCAACTCAAAGGCAAGCACCTCGGTTTTGCCACCAAAGCCACCGAAAAACGCCTCGCCTTACTCAATCAAAGCCAACACAAAGACATTCAGCTCCATATCATTGACCTTATGGATGAACACGAGCAAGCTTGTGGCACGAGAATAGTGCTTAGGGTGTCAATTTAGAAGGTAAAATTGCCAATATAAAACCCGCCTGAATGGAACGGGCAGGTGTAGAAGAAATTAGAAATTTCGCTTTCAGCGAATTGCACTTCTACATTTTACATTCATCATTCTACAGTTCTACATTCTATTAGGGCGTACTCACCGCCACAGGCAGCACTTTTCCATTATAAAAACGATGTCCCTTCAAGCTAAAAAAGGCAAAATACTCCGCCATTTCTGCACTCGTCAAAGGAGCTTGATAGCCAGGGAAAGCTTCGGCTAACATCTCGGTTTGTACCGCTCCGAGCGCGAGGCAATTGAAGCGAATATTCGTTTCTTTATACTCTTCCGCAAGGCATTCTGTGAGAGTGGCAAGTGCGGCTTTGCTGGCACTATACACGCTCAAGCCAGGAAATTTAGAACTCCCCTGCACACCGCCCATGCTGCTCACATTCACCACATGCGCGCTCGGACTTGCTTGCAATAAAGGTAACAAAGCTTGCGTGAGATAAGCTACTCCAAAGACATTTACCTCGAAGACATGCTGCCAATCGTCGCGGGTCGTTTCTTCAAAAGGTTTATTGAGTAATGTTCCTGCATTATGAATCAATACATCAAGCTGCTTTATATCCAATTGCGCTTGAATATTGCCGACTTCCTTTAAATCGAATGTAATGGGGTGAATATTGCGATGCCCGTAGCGTTTCACGCCTTCCGCTGCAAGTGCATTTAAAGCAGTAGCATTACGCGATAATACGTAGATGTGATGCGCTGGATTTTTGGCTAATTCTAAAGTGGTGGCGTAGCCAATGCCTCGGCTCGCGCCTGTTATGATGATGTTCATTTTTAATCTAATTTTTGAGCTTATGTCCAAATGTAATCACCAAGCGGTGCTTGGTGCAAGTCGTAATAGGAAAAACAAAGAGCAGCGTGTACCGAGCACCGCTCGGCAATTACAATACTACTTCTCCTAATCTTGAGGTTGAGTAACTATTTATAGGCTCAATAAGTTCTACAAATTTACCCATCCAAAAAACACAAGATTCCATCCTCCAAAGCCCCTTTTTCGCCAAGATAGACCTTTTCCTAAATATCTCCTTTCAAGTCCATTGATAAAAATAATTAAACAAGTCATAACTTATTGATTTTTAGACAAATAAAAACAGCCTTTAGTATGCCTTAAGCAAGCACTAAGCACTTGGATTTCCAAGCGTTTTTTTGTATTTTTGCAGAATGAGTGAAAATAAGCAAAATACGAATTATAGCGCGAGTAATATTACCGCTTTAGAAGGCTTAGAAGCGGTTCGCAAACGCCCCGGAATGTATATTGGTAGTACCGACTCCAAAGGCTTACACCACTTAGTTTGGGAGGTGGTGGATAACTCCATAGATGAACACTTAGCAGGACATTGTGATAAGATTACCGTAACCGTCCATAAGAACAACTCCATTACCGTAACAGACAACGGGCGAGGCATCCCGACGGGTATGCACGCCAAACTCAAAAAATCTGCCCTAGAGGTCGTGATGACCGTGCTACACGCAGGGGGTAAATTCGATAAAGACACCTACAAAGTATCAGGTGGTTTGCACGGGGTGGGCGTATCTTGTGTGAATGCGCTTTCTTCTTACCTACGTGCTGAAGTGCATCGGGATGGGAAGATTTTTGAGCAAGAATACGCGCAAGGTAAGCCACAAGGCGATGTAAAAGTCATCGGCGAGGCAACGGATACAGGCACGCACATTACTTTTCAGCCTGATGGCGAAATCATGACGGATTTAGAGTATAAATATGAAGTACTCGCTACCCGTTTCCGCGAAATGGCGTTCCTGAATGCAGGGCTTACGCTTTGTCTTATCGACGAACGTGAAAAAGAGGAAGATGGTTTCAAAAACGAGACGTTCTATTCAGAAGGCGGCTTAAAAGAGTTCGTACAGTACCTCGATGCTGCACGCACCAAATTGATTCAAGAGCCGATTCATGTTACAAACAAGGAGGATAACGTAGAGGTGGAGGTAGCCATGCAATACAACACGGGCTACTCGGAGAATATCTATTCCTTCGTGAATAACATCAACACACGCGAAGGAGGAACGCACGTAAATGGTTTTCGTCGGGCGGTCAATCGCTTATTTAAGCAATATGGTGAAGACAATGGCTTTTTCAAGAAGCTGAAATTCAATATTTCGGGAGAAGATTTCCGCGAAGGACTCACCGCGATTATTTCGGTAAAAGTACCTGAGCCGCAATTTAAAGGACAAACCAAAGGCGAGCTTGGTAATTCCGAAGTCACAGGTATTGTGTCACGGGCAGTGGGAAATGCCTTGAAGGTTTATCTCGAAGAAAACCCCAAACTCGCGAAAAAAATCATTGAAAAGGTGATTTTGGCAGCTACAGCGCGTCATGCCGCACGTAAAGCCCGCGAGATGGTGCAGCGCAAAAGTCCGCTTACGGGCGTAGGTTTGCCAGGCAAATTGGCAGATTGCTCCTCGAAATCGCCTGATGAATCGGAGATTTTCCTAGTGGAGGGAGATTCGGCAGGTGGAACTGCCAAGCAGGGGCGCGACCGTAAGTTCCAAGCTATTTTGCCACTACGGGGTAAAATTCTGAATGTGGAAAAAGCGATGGAACATAAGATTTACGACAATGAGGAAATCAAGAATATTTTCACCGCACTCGGCGTGAGCATCCAAGAGGATGACGAAGGCGAGCGCGTATTGAATACCGAAAAATTACGCTATCACAAAATCGTGATTATGTGTGATGCCGATGTGGATGGTAGCCACATTTCTACGCTGATTTTGACCTTCTTCTTCCGCTATATGCGCCCCCTCATCGAGAATGGCTATGTCTATATCGCGCAGCCACCGCTCTATATGGTGAAAAAGGGTAAGCAATTCCGCTACTGCTGGAACGAAGAAGAACGCCTCGCTGCTGTGGATGCCTACACTAAAGGGACAGGCAATGAAAGCAGCGTAAAAATACAACGCTATAAGGGCCTTGGTGAGATGAATGCCGAGCAATTGTGGGAAACCACTATGGATCCTACCGAGCGCATCCTACGCCAAGTGACGATAGAAGATGTGGTAGAATCCGACCGTGTATTCTCGATGCTGATGGGCGACGAAGTACCGCCACGTCGCGCCTTCATAGAAGCGAATGCGAAATATGCAAATGTGGATATTTAAAAGGATTTAGCGGTTAATGGGAAATTAGCAGCTAAATTTCAGTTTTTGGGAATGGCTATGCGACTACTTGCAGTTCCATAGCCATTCATATTCATGCGTTTACTCTACATGAAGACACAGCCTTGGGCGCGATTTTATTTTGTGCGAAAGCTAATTTTTGTTAGCGGATAATTTCCTATTATCCGCTAACTTATTGGTTTTCAAACACCCAATTTAGCAGCTAATGGGAAATTAGCAGCTAAATTGGAACTACGCACAAAATAGAATCGCTCCTCACAGCCTTTCTAATTTATGGATATTTTACTTTATGCAACGGAATACCGCCCGAATCTATCGAATATGATTCGTTCAGCGGAATTTTTCGGTTTTTCGCATTTGTATTTATATGATAAAAATGGACTACTTGATCCGCCGAACAACAAAGTGAGTCGTGCCGATATGAATCATCTAGCGCGCGTATGGACAGCAGGTGCGATTGAACATATTGATATCCGAAAAGTAGACGATATTGCTGCTTTTCTAGGCGACTATAAAGGGCGAAAAATTGCAACAGAGCTAAACTCCGAAGCCACCCATTTACAAGACTTCCAATTTCAAAAAGATGACCTCATCATTATGGGTAGCGAAAAAAATGGCTTGCCAACTGATATTATTGAACAATGTGATGAAGCCATTTATTTACCCAATATTGGAAAGACTTCTTGCTTGAATGTTTCCGTCACGCTAGGTATCTTGCTCTATGCAGCGCAATCTACTTCCAGCATAGATATAAGAAATGAGAATTAAATCATATAGTATGAGTATGAAAACAATAATTCCTAGTGTGTTGATAGGGATGCTGTTGCTTTTTCAGACCAACTGTAGCAATAAACGCTACGAACATGGCGAGATTCTGTATCAAAATTTCTGCGCAAATTGCCACATGGAAGATGGCACAGGCTTGGTAGGCAATATTCCACCTCTAGCTGGTGCAGATTATTTGGCCAAAGAGCGCGAAAAATTAGCTTGTATCATTCGCTACGGTATCAAAGAAGAGATAGTAGTAAATGGCAGACGCTACACGCAAGCTATGGAAGGTATTGAGCAGCTTTCTGAAGCCGAAATTACAAATGTCATTAACTATATTAATACCGCATGGGGCAATGACTTGCCTTTTATGCCGATAACAGAAGTTCAAGAAAGTCTGAAAAATTGCAGACTAAAATAAGTTACTGATTTAATTTCTGCAAAAAAATGAACACGAATAATTTGTGTCTCATATCTCACATCTTTAAATCTATACATCCACTTACTAAGCTATTTTTGTCCTCGTACTTCCTCGTCCACTATATTTGCCTGCTCCCTTACATCCTACAAAGTCGTTCCGCTGTTGCTAAAGCTGCACTCGTCATAATGTCCAAATTGCCTGCATATTTTGGAAGATAATGCCCTGCACCCTCTACCTTAAGCAAGACTGTCGTTTTCAGACCATGCCGATAGCCTAAACCTTCGATAAAGACAGGTTTTGATTCCGAAATATCATCAAACTGCACAGCTTGATGCAACGAATAGCCTGGTACGTATTGCTGTACTTCGGATACCATGGCATGGATACTGGCTTCGATAGCGTCTCGGTCGCCTTGTTCGCTTAGGGTGAATACGGTGTCGCGCATCACAAGTGGTGGTTCAGCAGGGTTGAGTACGATAATGGCTTTCCCTTTATCTGCACCGCCTACGCTTTCGATGGCATTGGCGGTCGTTTCTGTGAATTCATCAATATTTGCCCGCGTGCCTGGTCCTGCCGACTTGCTGGCAATAGAAGCTACAATTTCACCATAATGCACCTTCGCTACACGATTCACCGCCGCGACGATAGGAATAGTAGCCTGCCCACCACAAGTCACCATGTTCACATTTCGGACGTTGTGACTTTCATCAAAATTGACTGGCGGCACTAAAAACGGCCCAATAGCTGCAGGCGTAAGGTCAATCATACGTTTGTCGGGATATTGCTGTACGATGTTCCAATTATAGTGATGTGCTTTGGCAGAAGTAGCGTCAAAAAGCAGTTGAATATCGTTCCATTCGGGCATATCCACTAAGCCTTTGATGCCTTCGTGGGTAGTGGCTACGTTCATGCGTTTTGCGCGCGCCAAACCATCCGAAGCAGGGTCTATACCGACCATGGCTACCATTTCGAGTTGTTGGGAAGTGCGTAGGATTTTTATCATCAAATCCGTACCTATATTTCCAGAGCCAATGATGGCTACTTTTGTCTTGCTCATTCTTTATGCTGTAAATTGTACACTTACCTCGCCTAATCCTTCAATATTGGCACTAAAATGATCCCCTGCCTGTACACTTATCATTGGGCCGAGTGCGCCTGTGAGTACCAAATCACCTGCTTTCAGAGGCATACCCATTTGCGCCATTTTATTCGCTAACCAAAGGGCAGCATTGATAGGTGAGCCTAAGCAATTTTTACCCATGCCTTCGGATACAACTTTACCATTTTGTTGCATTTGCATTTTGCAGTTGATAAGGTCAAGTTGCTCCAATTTTACAGGGCGATGTCCCACCACCCAATGACTCGCTGAAGCATTATCGGCAATGGTATCCGTGATTTTTATATCCCAATTCTGGATGCGGCTACCTACTATTTCAATAGATGCTACTGCATATTCTACCGCACTAATAATATCAATAGAGGTGAGTTGATCCGACTCTAAATCTTTGCCCAATACAAAGGCAATTTCTGCCTCTACTCGTGGCTGCATGATTTCGCGTACAGATATTTCGCCACCATTCAGTACTTCTGTATCCTGCCAAAGCATACCAAAATCAGGTTGATTTACACCGAGTTGTTGTTGTACCACAGGGGCGGTCAGACCGATTTTGCTTCCCACTATGCGCGCGCCTGCTTCTATTCGAAGGTTCGTATTTATCTCCTGCACGGCATAGGCACTTGCTACATCCGTTGTACCAATTAAGTCGCGGATAGGCGTGCAAGTGATACCTGTTTTGGCCGCTTCGCGTAGGCGTTTTGCGGCTGCTGCTATGTTTGTATTGTTCATAAAGATTCCTTAACTTTTAGATAGCGGCTTATAAGCAATTGCCTTTATTTCTATCAATAAATTTGGATGTGGCAATTGGTGTACCGCTACCGTAGTGCGTGTTGGGCCAGTATAGTCAAAAAACGTGCCATATACGCTATTATAGCCTTTAAAATCTTTCATATCGACTAGGAAAGTGGTCATGTCAATCAAGTCCGACAAATCCGCGTCCATGGATTGTAATAGGCTTTGAATATTGAGTATCACAGCGCGTGTTTGCGCCTCAATATCGAGTCTCCAATTACCTTCCGCGTCTTGTACTGCACCCACATGTGTATTATCATGGCGGCGACTACTTGTGCCTGATACATATATAAAATCACCGACTCGCTTTACATGCGGATAATTGCCAAGCGGTTGGGCGTTCTGTTTTAGTACTTTGCTATTCATAATGTTGAATTCTAAGCTGGATTGTTAAGCGTGACAAAGGAGCGATTGATAAGTTCAAATAAGGATTGACTTAGCAACTCCTCATACTTCGGACTTACTAATCCGCATGAGACGACGATGATATTCCGCTAATGGAATCTGCTCAAAATCATCGCGGCTACAAATTTCTAGGAGTAAGGCATCTTGCTTGCGCCCTTGTTGCATCGCCTGTTCATAAGGCAAATTTGGCTTAAAGGTAACGAGCGAATACTTGGAATAATAATCAGGGAATTGCTGCTCCAACTGCATTTCTATTTTGCGCTTTCGCATGAAATTGACATCATCTACATGGTCGCGCATTTCATAGAAGTTATCAATAGCTAGGTCAGCAATAGCGTTGGCATTGTCGCGGCGCGCATCTTGGAAAGTAGAAAACACAGTTTCCCAATCATCGCCATGTTCGGCTAGTATTTCATCAAATACGCGCACATCT
>JAHDCQ010000355.1 GCA_020629845.1 Saprospiraceae bacterium
CTCATCATTCATCGCTCATCATTCTGTTAATTTGATATATAAATTTTGATTCACTTTTTGAGAAAGCACTACTTCTTTAGAAGCATTGATGCGTAGGCGCATCGAGCCATCGTAACTATATCGTTCTAATATTTCCACCTCTGTACCCAAGCCCAACTCTAAGCTATCGAGATACTGCAAAAAAGGCTTCGAATGTTCTTGTACGCCTACTAGCGTTCCTTTTTTACCAATTTCTACTTCCGATAGCAAGACTTGTTGCCGAAAAGCGAAATTACCATCTGCATCAGGAATAGGGTCGCCGTGTGGATCGAATTTTGGATGTCCTAAAAACTCATCCAAGCGCGTGACCAGTTTATCTGATTTGATATGTTCTAGTTCCTCTGCAATAGGATGCACTTCATCCCAGGCAAATTGAAGTTTATCCACCAAAAACACCTCCCACAAGCGATGCTTACGAATAAGATTAGTGGCAATACGGTCGCCCTTCTCTGTAAGTGTCACCCCTTTATGACTTTCATAGTTGATGAGTTCTTTTTTCGCTAGTCGGCGCAGCATATCCGTCACAGAAGCAGCACTTGTTTCCATCGCTTGCGAAATAGCTTTATTGCCTGCTGCTTTCCCTTCCTGTTCATTTATTTTAAAAATCGCTTTCAGGTAATTTTCCTCTGCTTGCGAAATCTTCTTAGTTGCCATCGGATGTTGTTTGTTTATGAGGTAAAAATACAATTTTTAGACAAATCTAAAAAAAATATTAAATAGACTTAATTAATTTACGATACACTTATATCCACTCCATTTTTTTAGTGCTGCGAATTTACAAATTTTTAACATTCATTTGTTATTTAGACTAATTTTAAATAAAATTATCGCTGAATTGATAGCGTCAGGGGAACTAATACTAGCTCAGGAATGTAGTATGGTGAAATTCTACGCTTATGTTCACCCGCACACTACAACTCTACCGAAATTCCTATGGCGGTTTATCGAGGGATATTTGGCTACTTTCCCTAGTGATGCTCATCAATAGAAGCGGCGCGATGGTCATCCCTTTTTTGAGTCTTTACCTTACAGCCAGTCTGAATTTTACACTTGCTCAAGTGGGTTGGGTGCTGAGTGCTTTTGGTTTAGGCTCAGTAGCTGGTTCTTTTATTGGGGGCAAACTCACGGATAGAGTCGGTTATTTCAAAGTACAATTCTGGACGCTATTTTTGAGTGGCTTTATGTTTATGAGCCTCATTTGGGTACGCGATTTCTGGACGGTCTGCCTGATGATATTCTTGACTACTACAATAGCCGATGCTTTTCGCCCTGCCAATTTCACAGCAGTTGCGGCTTATAGCCATCGCGAGAACCGTACGCGCGCTATTGCACTAGTCCGTATGGCAATTAATTTAGGCTTTGCGGTTGGACCAGCCATTGGAGGTTTTTTGGCCATTGCTTATGGCTATCATTACTTATTTGTCATTGATGGATTGACCTGTATCGGGGCAGCACTTTTGCTACGAGTCATGCTTTCAGAAAAGGCTCCCACACAAGAGGAGGCAGACGCAACGGAAGCGGATATGGCAAGCGTTCCTGCCAATAGGTCGCCCTATCGTGATAGGCGGTATATGGTGTTTATTTTTTTGATTATCTTGAATGCGATTGCTTTCTTCCAATTGATTTCGACGATGCCGCTTTTCTTTAGAGAAGGCTATAGCTTGGATGAAAGCCAGATTGGAATGTTGATGGCGTTCAATGGCTTGTTCATTGCGGCTACGGAAATGCCCTTGATTTATGTGCTAGAAAAGCGATTTTCAAAGTTGAGTATTGTCAATTTTGGGACTTTCCTCATCGGTTTTTCCTTTTGGGTACTCACTTGGTTGCCTGCGGGTTGGTCAGCAGCTTTCTTTTCGATGTTTTGTATTACTGTCGGAGAAATGCTGTCTTTACCCTTTATTTCCTCCTTAGCCATTGATCGTACCGATGAGCAAAATCGCGGGAGCTATATGGCGGTATTCACGATGGCATATTCGGTCAGTCATATTGTATCGCCCAATTTAGGAATGCAATTGGCAGATAATTTTGGCTTCACTAGCATGTGGTACGTTATCACAGGAGTCAGCATCATGGCTTGTGTTGGCTTTTACTTTTTTGGAAAGCATAAATAATAGAGGTTTTAAAACAGCTTCTAAATATGGATTGGTATAAGTACTCAATGAGTGAATTGTGAATGACTGAATAAGCGAATGAAATTTAGAATTATTTCACTCATTCAAAATTCTTTCATTCACTCATTGAGTATTTACCTAAATATACTCTTGTCGGTTGAATTTCAGCCCAAAAGACTTCTACCAACATTCCGGGGGCGCGATTTTATTTTATGCGAAAGCTGATTTTTGTTAGCGGATAATTTCCTATTATCTGCTAACTTATTGGTTTTCAAACACCCAATTTAGCAGCTAATGGGAAATTAGCAGCTAAATTGGAACTACGCACAAAATAGAATCGCGCCCACATTGCGGAGTTTCAATGTCACCATCTCCACAGAATTAGGCATTTAGAATAGAAAAATGAAAAAAGGCAAAGTTTTGATGAAAAAGATTTCTTAGATTGACTACTTTCCATTTTTAATGAAATCAGGACTGCTTGTAAAGCCTGTGATTTTAGAGAATCGGTAAAAAAATCTAAGAGGTCAATTTATTTAAGATACTAATACATTGTAACGAAAGTCTTTTTAAATTTTGCTGGTGCGGATTTTCAATCCGTCACCGACTATTTACGAATATCTGATTCGTATACTTTTCTACAAATCAGATATTTGCAGAAATAACGTATCGGACAGATGTCCTCACGAGCAATAATTTTAAATCACAAAAGACTTATTCTAAACACATCCTTGAATAGTGCTATGCTACAAATATACGATGATGCCTATTTTATGCGCCAAGCCCTACAAGAGGCGCAAGCCGCTGCCGAACAAGACGAAGTACCAGTAGGCGCAGTGGTGGTATCCCAAAATAGAATTATTGCACGCGGGCATAATCAGACGGAAATGCTGACGGATGTAACTGCCCATGCGGAAATTATTGCACTAACTGCTGCCTCGGATTTTCTAGGCAGTAAATACCTACCCGACTGTACACTCTATGTCACCCTAGAACCTTGTGTGATGTGTGCAGGCGCGCTGGCTTGGGCGCAGTTGGGACGTATCGTATATGGCGCAAGCGATGATAAACGCGGCTTTATGCGCTACGGCAAAGCCATATTACACCCTAAAACAAAAGTTGAATTTGGCATTCTGAATGATGCCTGTGAGCAGCTATTGAAGACATTTTTTAAAAACAAACGATGATTAATACGGTATTAGGTGTTGGGTACTAGGTATTAAGTATATGGCAACTGTGTAACTTTAATATGTTTGCCAAATGGATAATTGAAAAATACCTGTTTTGCCAATTTTTAATTTTCCATTTCCAATTTGGCGAACACATCCTAAGGAATGAAGAATTAATTAAATGAGCAGTTAAGCGTAGAATTTTTGTTTTGTAATGAGGCAAAAAACACAGGCATAGCCTTAGCTACGGCGAGTATTTTTAACGAAATTACAAGGCAAAAAATCAAGCATAACTGTTTAGTTAATTAGTTTTTCATTCCTAACTTAATACCTAATTGTCTAATACTTATTACCTCAAAAAAGTATCTTGTTAGCAAAAATACAAGCCTTACTACAAGGCAATCATTACCTGACGGAAGATGCACGAGCGATTGCCCGCTTGCGTTGCTGGGAAGTGCTGGAAGGCAACGAAAAAGTGCTATACGGTTTGTATCGCACAAAGCGGAGTCGCTATAGCACTTATGTTGATTTGCGCCACGAAAAGCTTGCCTTTCGCTGCAATTGCAGGAGTCGGAAAAATCCTTGTAAGCATAGTTTGGCATTGCTCATCATGCTAGTAGAGCAATCGGATGTGTTTCGGGTGACAGAGAGCTTTCCAGAAGAATTGCAGACTTGGCTCAAGCGACGCGATAGTCGCCTACAACCCAAAGAACGCAGCGAAGCCGAAGAAGAAAAACTCGCTGAACTACGCCAAAAAAATTGGGAAAAACGCCTACAACAAATGTCGAAAGGCTTGCATGATTTGGAGTTGTGGTTGCAAGAAGCGGTGCAAACAGGACTTGCGGACTTGCATACCCGCGATGCGCGTTATTGGGACGAATGGAGTGCTGCTTTGGTGAATGCAAAATTGGGCAGTCTCGCCAAACGGGTGAAAGCACTACCACGACTTTTTGAGCAAGGGGACTGGCACGAAAGCTTGCTAGGCGAATTGGGCGAAATCTACCTATTGGTGAAAGGCTTTCAACATATCGAATCGCTTCCTATTGATTTACAGCAAGAATTATTTAACACCCTGGGGGTAAGTGTGAAAAAGGAAGTGGTGCTACAAACACCGCCCGTACATGACCATTGGTGGGTACTTGCGAAGCATGAAGGCGTGGAAGATAATCTTCGGTTTCGGCGCGTATGGTTGCTAGGAGAAGAAAGCGACGACTATGCCTTGCTTTTGGATTTTGCTTGGGGCAATCAAGGCTTTCCGCAAGATTGGCAACCTGGCACACGCTTGAAAGGCGAACTCTATTTTTATCCTGCCAATTTTCCACAACGTGCCTTGATGAAGCAATTTACACTGGAACATGCCCCTTTTGAAGCCATAGGATTCCCTGATTTTTTAACCTTCAATGCAGCTTATAGGGCAGCGATTGCTCAAAATCCCTGGCTGAATTTATTTCCTGCTTGCCTAGCGCAAGTGCGCCCTTTTGTGGTGAAAGAAGCACTTTTTTTATTGGATTTAAACGGCTTGCAAATCCCATGTCGTTTTCAGCAAGCGCAACTCGACTGGCAACTCATTGCCTTGAGTGCAGGGCAGCCAATTCAGGTGTTTGGTGAATGGGATGGAACGCATTTTTTCCCTCTTAGTGCGACCGTGGAAGGACGGTTTATAGATTTTTCTGTTCTGTTGTCTAACAATAGACAATAAGACAATATCGCAATA
>JAHDCQ010000356.1 GCA_020629845.1 Saprospiraceae bacterium
CCTTCTATAAAGACATCGAATTTACCGTCGTTGTCTTCGCATGTTGGATTGACTGGATTATCGAGCATTAAGGTCAAATCATTGCAAGGACATAGCTCCTCATCTACTACTTCTACTAGCGTAACCGTAGTGGATGCAGTACAGCTATTATTATCTATTACTGTAATGTTATAGGTGCCTGCGCCAAAGTTGCGGAAGGTAAAAATTTCATTGTTTAGTGTAAATTCATCGTCTACATCACCTGTAACTATAATACGATAGATGGGGACACCTCCTTCAATATTCAATCTAAAAATACCAGGTGTGCCGTCGCAAAGCGGTTGTTCGATATTATCGACGGAAATCGCAAATTCCGTACAAGCACAACTCGCATCCTCTCTGATTCTAATACGTTCTTCCTGTACACAGCCCGTATTATCGGCCACACGTATGGTGTAACTTCCAACAGGTAGGTTCTCTAGGGTGTAAGCATTGCCACTAATGACTTGACTGCCTGCGGCTGCACCTGACCATGAGATAGTAAAGTCGGGAGCACCTGCTGTAATATTAACCGTTACGCGCCCATTCGTTGCACCACAATCAGGACTAGTAATATTATCTACCGAGATACTGAAATCTTCACAACCTTCACAATTTTCTTCTTTGGTAATCATAAGCGGCTGCACCACTTCACAACCATTGGCATCTGTTACATATAGTTGATATTGCCCTTCTGGAAGGTCAGATAGCGTGATGAACCGGTCTGGCAAATCAAACTCTAGGAAGAGTGTTCCTTGCAGATTAACATTGAAGGGTGCTGTGCCTGCTTCAATATTCAAATCAAAACTTCCATTAACGCCTTGACAATCTACAGGCGCGATATTGCTTATAGTAGCAGCGAAATCGTTACATACACAAAGGTCTGCTAAAGTAAAGTTAGCCTGCACTTCACATCCGTTTGCATCTGTAATACTCACGGTATAATCTCCTGGCAGTAGACTGTTGAGTGTGAATGCTCGAAGAGAGGTTTCAAGTTGTCCAGTTGATGCCCCCTCAAGTGCTACTTGAAAGGGTGTTGTTCCTTCGGTGATGACTACCGTAATACTACCATCTGCTGCATCACAGTTAGGATCAACAGGATCAATAGCAACTACCGAAAATTCCGCATTACAGTCTCCACAACTTAAAGAAAGTTGAAAATCATCGGTACCGCCTAAATCTTCGAATCTATCTACTAATATAAAGTAAGTACCTGCTTCCAAATCCGCATTAATAGACTCGTCATCGGTTCCTATATTCAAACTTGTTGAAAGGCATCGTCCACCAATTACACAATTGGAAACAATGTACATATCCATATCATTGGTCAGACCTGACAGTCGTGCATTTATAGCTGTACGCTCCGTTAAGGTGAACTCGTATGCTTTGTCTGGTCCATCTAAGCCTGTTGCATTGGGAATACAAGCTCTTAAGTCATCAGCATCGTAGTCATTCGGCTGACCATCCAAGCTATCGTCAATGACATCTCCACAACTAATTGTCCCTTTATTGGCACAACGCAAAGCAGCACAATCTTCATCATCATTCATACTAAAACTTAGCATAGTGAAACAGTCATTTACATCTGTAATGGTTACACTATAATCTCCTTCCGTGAGCCCTGTCATCATAAAAGAACGTGATGTACTTGTGCCAGAGCCATTGTTTGCTCCTTCCCAAGTAATATTGTAAGGTTGATTGCCCCTTATAATTTCTACGACTGCACTACCATCACTTGCTTCGCATAGTGGATCCACAATGTCCTCTGTGAGCATTGCATCAAAGCCCGTACAAGCGGTAATACCTTCTGTCTGAAAAAGATAGGGCTTACATGTAGGCGTGAGTCCAAAGTCGAAATTCCCTTGGTCGTTCGAACATGCTATAGTTATTCTATATTCATAGGATGTATTAGGGGTTAAATCCGTTAAAGTTATAAAATTGTCAGGTGTAAAACCTATTGGATTAATCCAGTCTTCTGCACCTCGTTGTCGATATTGAAAATTGTAAAAGTCTGCCACCTTTGTACAGGTAATTGTAGCACCGAATTCAGTAACTTCATCTATTACTATTTCTGCTTGCGTTGGTGCTGAACAAGCAATGTTTTCTCGGATACAGTTGTCCGCATAATCGCGCATCTTTTCTGCCACTTGCGGATGAAATCCTAATGATAAATCAACTCTACTAAATGGATTGAGGTGGCAATAACTCATAATCGTACTTGAGGCAGGGATATTGGGATTACTTTGATCCCAACATTCAAAGCCTTCAGCTTCATCATCTTCATCCTTCGTGCCATCATTATCATCATCCGTGTTATTACTAATAATCCAGCGGCTACCGCAGTCGTCAATAGCCGTATTGTTACCATTCCACGCACAAGCATGTGTATGTGGAGAACTCATTTGATGTCCCAACTCATGTGCCAATACATTCACACTCCAAGAATAAACACTTAGGTTTTCATTGTAGGTAGGGTCTATATTACTAAATCCATAGCTAGTACTAGGAAGTGGACATCCATAGAGTTCTCCAACGCCACCTAAGCCCTGGTCACCTGTAGAAAGTAGATGCGCTAATGTGCCATTATAAATTTCCGCCTCACATCTAAATTTATCTAACACTTCACCACTAGTTGTTGCAGCACTAGTCGCTCCATAAGGGTCGGGTGTTGTCCACACTTTTATTTCCGAAATAGTCATCGTCACCCCAGCATCTGCAAATAAGCCTGCTACTACATTAAATAGACCTGTAGTAAAATCTACCGTAGTTTGCACATTAGACCCAAAATCGCGATACATCTTATTATCACATTCAAAATAGACACTTACAGGTGCTGATGCTCCTGATTTTTCATGTGTATGCGGGTGATAAGGAGTGGTATTGGGTAAGTGTAAATCTGCAGTAGGTTCATCACTCGTACCACATTCGAAAGGTGCTTGGTTTCTCGCATCTTCATGTCTGTACACAATGTATTGCGCATTGCGGGTGCGTTTAGCAAGGCTATGCAGTCGTTCGAGGTTATAAGTACTTCCATTGTAGGCAAATGCTCCCATCATTTCCCCCTCGAAAATGCTAATAGCTGCCAAGGATTTTGTATGACCAGCTACTTTACCGCGATAATGCACACCTGTTTGATAGGTTTCCAATTGGTTGTCTGCGTTCACTATTCTTAAACTCGGACTTGTCACTTCAATTTGTTCTAGTTCTAATACAACAAACTCTTCCGAATTTACGGGAATATGCAAGGTGATTGCTCCTTGATTTTGCGTATACACTTCCTGCAATACGCCTGCATCGAGGCTTAATACATTGGCTTTAGTGAGGTAATTTCGCTCCAAAAGCTGCTGCTTTTCAAAGCTTTGTAATTCATTGCTTGGGACGAGTAAATTCGTCACTTCATTGGCACTAACTTGCCCAAATAGTGTACTAATGCTACAACAGAGCATCAAAAAGGTAAAGTAATACAGTCTCATTAAACTGAGTTTTTGTTTAAAAATGAAGTGTTAAAGAATGCTTGACGAATGTTGTCAAGTATAAATGTGAATGTGTCAGTTAACTTTAATTAGCAACTGTTCCTACGGGCAGATGGCGGTTTTAAGTTTATGCTAGTTTCTTGTAATAAGTCCCCAAAGGTAGGTATTCTGTTACAGAATATTAGTACCATAAAGTGACTTTGTGTGTTAAAAATGGGTGGTTTATTTGGAGTATGCCGAATTTTGGATGGTTTTGGTGTAAAAAACACAAACAACGCCTCCACACAGCAAACACCAAACTTTGTAGAAGTTATATGTAGCTAGAACTAACCACACTCGAAGCAGTCTTAGTGTTATTTACGCATGTGCCTAGAAGATAAGAAAATTACAATTTAGCTAAAACATTTTGTACATTTGTTATAGCTTTTACATACCTAAACCTCTCTTTTTTGTTTTTTGCCAAAAGGCATTATTGGATTTCTGTATATGTTAAGTTCTAACTCGCTGGTCAAACTACTTTTTATATGCTTGTATTGTGGTATACTAATGCCGCTATATGCACAGTCTTATATTACTCAAATTGACAGCCTAAAACAAATATTGCGCAATACCCCACCCTCTCCTGAAAAAGTAGCTATACTGAATAGAATCTGTAAATTATCTATACGGTCGACACCAGATAGCATTATGCCTACTGCCTTAAAAGCGCTCACCTTAGCTCAAGAATTAGACGATAAGCGTGGAATGCTACTTGCACTAAAAAATAAATCCTTTGGCCATCACGTCTCAGGTCATCCTATTGATTCTTCGCTCGTGTGCCAACAAGCATCTGTTCGTATAGCAGAAGAAATTGGAGACTATGAAACGATCGCCCTTTGGCATAACAATATTGGCTATATTCTTAAGAAGCAAAAAAGCTATCCGAAAGCACTAGCCTCTTTATTAGCTGGTGTTGAAATTTTAGATCAATATATCGAAAAACCCAGCTCTCTCAAAGCGACCTTATTGGGCAATATTGGTGAAGTGCTTGTAGAGGTAAACGATATCGACCAGGCTATAATATATTTTGAACATACCCTGAATTATTCAGAGGAGAATGGGTTTGAATTACCTTATTCTGCCTTCATACATGATTATGCAGTTGCTTTATATTTAAAAGGTGAAACAGCCTTAGCCTTTGCGACATTCGATGAAGCAGTTGAGCTTCAAACAAAATTATCCGACTATAAGTCGCTCATTCAAACCTATATGAATTATGCTGACTGCTTACTTAAAGAAAAGCGGTATGCCGAAGCACGTACCTATGTCAATTATGCACTTGAGTTGCAGAAGGTACATCAATATGATGCTCAATTATTATTAGTAAAGCTTAGTGAAGTTGAATTAGCAGATGGCAATGTAGAGGCTGCTTTAGCAGCAGCAGAAAAAGCATACACAAAATTTAATAAAAATGCTATGACTCAAAATCGTGCTAGGGCAAACGCATAATAAAATTTGTTTTTCAAATACTATGGCACTCGAAATGGA
>JAHDCQ010000357.1 GCA_020629845.1 Saprospiraceae bacterium
GCAGAGGGGGTAAGTTCGGTCATTTTTTTAAATACAGCATTGAAGGTCGATTTTGATTTAAAGCCCGCTTCCAATGCAATTCCTAGTAAACTTAGATGCTCATAAGCGGGGTCTTGCATTTTTTGTTTGACGGCTTCTACGCGATAAGTATTGACAAATTCAAAGAAGTTTTTCGCTTCTTTTTGGTTAATGATTTGGGAGAGATAACCTGTACTTAATTCCATTTTTTCGGCCAACATTCTCATACTCAAATTAGGGTCTTCATACAACTTTTCCGCTTCCATTAGTTGTAACAATTTTTGATAGTATTCATCTGTTTTAGGTGAAAGAATAGGTTTCTTTTTTTCGGGTGTTGGCTCCTCTATTGGCTTACTATCTAAAGAAAGGGTTTCAAATAGATTTCTTCGTAGGTAAGTGGAATAGGCCAACCAATAGGTAATGAGAGCAACACCTAACCAAATGGGGTAAAAGAAGGTATTATTGATAGGAGCTTGTGTTATTTTGTAGGTAAAGGCAATGCCCCACAAGATGCATAAGGCTAACACTGCCCATAGTGTATTTTTAATCCATTGCACACTTTTACTTTCTATTTCAGAAAAGTTTGACTTCAACTCTAATTCGTATTTATTTAGTTTCCTAATCAAAATAATTGTAAGTCCGATACTAAGTATAAATGCTAGGACTTCAAAAAAGACATTCCCTGTATAGTGAATCGTTTGAAAGGAGTCGGATCGGTGTACTTGTAACAGAAAGCAGCTAAAGATGCTTATTTTGAAAAGGGCTTGTGCTAGAATAGGTAAGGCGAGGGATTTTTCACGCGAGCTAAAAATTTTATCAGGATGGAGTAGTTTGTGAACAAAGGCGTAAAGTAGGACGGGAATGCCTAGGGTAAAACTGAGTGGTAGGTATTCTACAAAGGTATGCCCTATTTCGATGAGACCATTGGACAAGTTTTGTAGTGAAATAACAATCAGTAATAATGCGAGGTAAAAATTGGAAGATTTTTTATACTGTTCACCACTCAAAAATACAACTGCCAATAGAAAGCCTTGCATACTTCCTAAAAACATCAACAAATGAAACCAACTAAAGTCCTGCATTATCTGGTTTTTCTTGGCTTGCCTTTTTAAAACTTTTTCTCAAGTCTTCTATACTCAAAGGGCGTTCCGATTCGCGCCATTTGAAATTTTTGAGGATAAAATCATTTGGATTGACTCTTTTCATCGGATAAAAACCACCATCAGGACGACCCAAAAATTTGATAATACTCACTTCTGAATTCGCAAATAAGACCTGCATTCGGCTGCATAATGATTTATTAACCCCTACATATTCTTCCTCTTCATTTTGTACAAAATAGACACTTTCGGCATTCCCTTCTACCTCAATTCGCTCAAGGGTATCGGCTTGGAAGTAGCCCACTAAATCGCGTCCGCCTATTTGGTTGTAAAATTTCGAATTTTTAATCGGACTAATGACCATAGAGCTTTTGTACATGTACAAGCGGTGTGGGCGGCTATTTTGGGTAGCCAATACGATCGTATCGGCAGAAAGTTGATTGTCTTCTAGCCATACGACAGGGTCTTGATACATCTGGAAAGAGGAGTCGCGGAGCGAGTAGATTAACGAGTCGCAAGCTCCTTGAAAATCGGACTTGTACAATAGCACATTATAATAGGCATAAAGGGTGGTGGTTTTCTTTCGTTCACTTGCTGCTAGTAAGGTATCAACTGGGGAGGGATTATTGCCTCTGGAGGTGAGGGTATCGGCTGTCAAGAATAAGGTATCCCCTTTTAATACACTTTTGAGCAGTACATTTTGGTATGCTTCTACATAATCCTCTTCCTCATAAAAATTAATGACTTCACTTTCTACAATCACCTTTGTCGTAGTATCTTCCCAAATTACATTTCCTCTAGCATTTCCATAGCCTGCTTCTTTGCGATAAGTAAACTGATTGGCGGTGATAATTTGCTCCTCGTTGCGAATGGTAGTACGTTGGGTCAGGGTAAGGTCTTCCGATTCGGTATTGAAGATGCCTTCATTGGTTTGAATTTCACTATCCTCGCCAGTAATTGTTGATGGCCCACTAAATGCTGCATCCTTCGTTTCCATATCATAATGTAGCACTTCCGTTCGTAGAGTGCGTTCAGGTGATACCAATAACACACTATCTTTGAATAGAACGCTATCTCCTTTCCCATAATAGATGGCTTGCAGGCTCGTGAGCGTTGTTTCTTTATTGACGATTTTTCCTCCATCCGTATAGGTTCCAATCTCGGTGGTTCTATTATAGGTCATCATGGGAGCTGTCAATTCCGATTCTTCTTCTTCATCTTTGATCCGCGCATTTCCGTATAAAGTAGCTAGGGTTTCTAGTTCTTTATAGTGCAAAGAATCGGCGGTTCCCTCTACTTTGGTGTCGGTGAAAAAGACATTTTGATAGAGTTCGACATCTTTACTTTCGGTATGATAACGGGCTGAGTCGGAACGGATGTATAGGGTATCTTTGGTAAAGGTTACTTCTTCATATAGGTTGGCCACTTCTTCATTGCGCCACCAAATGATGGAGTCGGCTGTTACGCGAATACTATCATCTTCCATTGTCACATCTTGGTAGAGTCGCACTTGTTCGGTAATAGAATTATAACGCACCGAATCGGCTGTCACGCGTATGCTATCGCCCTCCATCACGACATTTTGATAGAGTTGGGCATCTTTGGTGTCCATCTTATAATAAATCGAATCGGCACGTACTTTCATCTCTCCATCATCCATATTCACATCTTGATACAAGCGTGCATATTCGCTTCCTCGGTCATAGTGTACCGAATCAGCAGTGACGAGTACACTATCTTGTTCCATTTGTACATTACCGTATAAAAAGGCTTTTTCTTTTTCCGATAAGTAATGAATAGAGTCAGCTTTGATGGTAAGGCTATCGTCTTGCATCACGACATCGCCATACAGTTTAGCCTTGTCTTGATCAGATAAATAGTGAATCGAATCGGCTTGTATTTCTAGGCTATCATCTTGCATGGTGACATTATTATAGAGCCATGCATTGCGCGTATCAGGATGGTAGTAAATCGAATCGGCTTGCACTTGTTTTTCCTCGTCTTCCATTTCCACATCCCCATATAAGCGCGTGCGTTTGGAGTCGGTTGCATAATGCACCGAATCCGCTTTCACCTGTACATTTTCATCCTCCATTTCTACATTGCCATACAAGCGCGCAACTTCTTGGTCTTTCTCATAATGAATTGAGTCGGCTTTTACTTGTAAACTATCGTCTTTCATTTCTACATTGCCATATAAGCGCGCGCCTTTTGTTTCACTGGCATAATGTACCGAGTCAGCTTTTACCTCCATCTGTTCGTCTTCCATTTCTACATTACCGTAGAGTTTGGCTTTCTTTTTTTCGGTAAAGTAATGCACCGAATCGGCTTGCACCTGCACACTATCATCTTGCATCGTGACATTCCCATAAATCCAAGCACGTTCCTTTGCCGAGTCGTACCAAAGCGAATCGGAAGTCACCTTGATACTATCATCTTCCAGCTCCACATCATGGTACATATACGCGCGTTTGTCCTGAGAGAAATAAAGCATCGAATCAGCTTTTGCATTCACTCCATCGGGTTCGCGTACGCGGACATTGCCCCAAAGCCAGGCTTTTTCTTTGGCTTTATCGTAAATGAGATGATCGGCAAATACCTTCGATTTCCCATCATCTAATACCACATTTTTATTGAGGTAAGATTTATTCGCCTTCGAGTCATGCCGCACATCATCGGCAGTCGCATTAAATCCATCGCCCGAAAACTGTACATTGTCTTTAAGAATCGCTTCTTGGCGATCTGCAAAATAATCAATCGCATCTGCCTTAACCGTAGAATTCCCATCATTCATCACCACACTTCCTTCAAACTCGGCCTTACGCGACTGAATATCATACCGCAATTCATCGGCATTCACTTTTACACTGTCATCTTTGAGGTACACATTATCGTATAAATAGGCTTCTTGGCGGGCTACCGAATACTCCAAAAAATCAGATTCCACTTCTACCTCTTCATTAATCATTTTCACATTGCCATACAAAAATGCATCTTTCTTGTTGACATAGTACACCACCGAATCGGCGTACACATCTGCTTCTTGATCGGTCATATACACATTCGGGAAAAGGGTGGCTTTTTTGGTATTGACATCATAAATCAATTCATCGGCAATGATGTCTGATTTTTTATCAGTCAGTCGGACATTCTTTTTAAGGCGCGCTAGTTTTTTGTCTCCATCATAAAAAAGGTATTCGGCATAAATATCAATGGAGTCACCTTGTGCAATGTGGATGCTACCGAAGGCTTCTAGGTTATTTTCTACTGGAAATAATACCGCACTATCACATTCAAAAGTGACATCATCTTGCTGTACAATCACCTCGCCAATGAGCTTGCGTAGGTCTTTTCCATCTACTTGTAAAATATCGAGGTATTCGGAATTGACGATTTTAAGCTTCTTCGAATCGTCGAGGGTATCCATTGGATTGGGGAGGGATAGGCTTTGTGAAAAAGCAAAAAAACTGCTCAATGTGAGCAGTAATAGTAGAGATAGCTGTTTTATGAAAAGTTGTTCTTGCAAATGAATGGATTGTTTGAGGTCATAAAGATAACTCAAAATTCATTTGGATGTTATAATTTGTACGTTAAGAAGTGTAAATCTTTTCTGGGCGCATCCTTTTTTCGCCTCGCCTGTCCATGCGTGTACGCATCGACAGGCACGAGGCGAAAAAAGGTCGGGCTATTCGCTTGTAGTGGGCTTGTAGAAAAAGT
Organism: Saprospiraceae bacterium; assembly: GCA_020629845.1. GTDB lineage: Bacteria > Bacteroidota > Bacteroidia > Chitinophagales > Saprospiraceae > JAAUTG01. The sequence goes on from JAHDCQ010000357.1 coordinate 4,836, forward strand.
ATGCGGCTAAAGTCCTAGCAGTGTCTTCCTTCGTCAGCCCTGCTAGTCCAAGCCGCATTACTTTTCTACTGCACCAAGCTACCGCTACTATCCCTTGCGCAAATTACGTATTGGGCAATATTTTATAAATGATGCAACCCC
>JAHDCQ010000358.1 GCA_020629845.1 Saprospiraceae bacterium
TTTCATCAAAAGAAGTATTTTTTCAAGTCATACTTCACATTGTGGTCTTTTTCTTGTTCTCTTTCGACAAGGACAATCCTGCTATTCAGCAGCACCAAGTAGTATTTTTTTTAAATTATACCCTTGCTGCATTTTTTATCAATTACGTATTGCTTGGGCAGTTTTTATATAAAAAAAGGTACTGGTCATTTTTTCTATTACTAACTATCATAATTGCACTTGCCATTTTGATAGAAGAATCGGTTTTGGAACAAATTTATTTCCCAGATACACGTGGAAAAAGCTTTCCAGGTATTATGTTCAATCTCTTGGAAATTTTGCCTGTACTATCTATACTTTCTGCCTTTAAATTTGCTTGGGATGCCCTTAGCAAGCAACAAGAGGTGGAAGACCTGAAAGCCACGATTCAGGAAAGCGAATTGCAATTCTTGAAATCGCAGATTAATCCGCATTTTCTGTTTAATAATCTAAATAATCTTTATTCCTATGCCATTGAAAACTCTCCCAAAACGCCGAATATTATTCTAGAATTGAGTGCCGTATTACGCTATATGCTCTATGAATGCAAGGAGGAATATGTGCCCTTGACAAAAGAGATAAAACATTTAGAAAACTTTACGCGACTAAGCGAATTACAGATTGAGGAACGCGGGCGTATTAGTTTTCTGAAAAGTCCTAATTTATCGGGCTATCAGATTGCGCCACTAATTTTGGTGGTCTTTATTGAAAATGCGTTCAAGCATAGCCAATCTAGTCAATCAAAAGATATTAAAATTGATATTAAAATAGAGATGTCAGAAGCTGGAAAATTAGATTTCTATTGCGTCAATAATTTTCAGAAAATGACCAATACAAAAAACTTATCTAAAGGAATTGGTTTGCAAAATGTGCGGAAACGCTTGGAGTTGCTTTATCCGAATGCACACCAATTGAATATTGCGGAGGAAAATGAACTATACGAAGTGCATTTAAGTCTTTGGCTCGAAAAAGAAGAATCTATTGTATGAAATGTATCATTATCGAAGACCAGCCGCCTGCGCAGCGTATTCTGAAAAAGTACATCCACGATATGGAAGGCTTGCACTTAAAAGCTACTTTTTCAGATGCACTGCAAGCACTCGACTACTTGAAGCAAGAGTCGGTAGATTTGATTTTTTTGGATATTCATTTGCCAAAAATTTCAGGTATAGATTTTCTGAAAAGCTTGAATAATCCCCCCTACGTTATCCTCACCACCGCATTTTCGGATTATGCTATAGAAAGTTATGAACTTAGTGTAGTGGACTACTTGCTAAAGCCTTTTTCTTTCCAACGCTTCGTGAAAGCCGTATCTAAAATTCCTGTGGAATCGCGTATCGCTGCTCACACTTACCGAAAGGAAATCTTTATCAAATCGGGTTATGAACATGTGAAAATTACGATTGATGATATGTTGTATATCAAATCAGATGCAGACTATACAGAGCTAGTGCTACCACAAAAAAAATACCTGTCTGCTGATTCGCTGCGACAATGGTTAGAACTACTCAATCCTGAACAATTTACACGCGTACATAAGTCTTTTATTGTAAATACCAGAAAAATTACGAAAATGGTAGGTGGTCAAATTTATTTGACCGATAAGATAGTTATCCCAATAGGTAGGGCGTATAAGGACGAATTTGTAGCGCGATTTATACGCTGACTAATGATGTCGTTCAACCTAAAGTTTTAGTCGTTTATAGAAAGCTGATAAGCACTCGATGAACATTCTGCAACTTGCGGCAATTTATAGACAAAATGTTAGCAATGAATATTCGAATCACCTTTAGCCTATTGTTTTTGTTGGCGTGTTTCCATCCGATTTTTGCACAGAATGCGCAAATAGAAGTCACAGGAAAAGTAGTAGAACGCAACTCGCAACAAGCATTAGAATTTGCTACTATTCAACTGATAAATGCCAACACACAGCAACTTATCGCTGGTACAGCAACGGATTTGGACGGTACGTTTAGCTTGCAAACCGAAGTCCGTGATTTCCAAATTGAAGTCGGCTTTATTGGCTTCCAAACGCAACGTATTACAGATTTTGAAATCGAAAAAGGTAAGGTAAGGCTTGGTACGATTAGTCTTTCCGAAGATGCGGCGCAATTGGATGAAGTTGTCGTTCGTGCTGAAAAGTCTCAAACGGAATTTAAGTTAGATAAGCGTGTTTTCAATGTCGGGCAAGACCTAAGCAGTACAGGCGCGAGTGCATTGGAGGTATTGAGCAATGTCCCATCGGTGAATGTGAATATTGAGGGGCAAATTAGTCTACGCGGCAGTACAGGCGTACAAGTCCTGATAAACGGCAAACCCTCCGTGATGGCAAGCGAAGGCGGCAATGCTCTAAGTACTATCACGGCAGATATGATTGAAAAAGTAGAGGTCATCACCAATCCATCTGCGAAATACGACGCGGAAGGCACATCGGGTATCATTAATATTGTCCTGAAAAAAGAAGAAAAGAAAGGCGTGAATGGCTCTGTGAGTCTCAATACAGGCATTCCGCATAATCATAGTTTGGGCTTGAGTCTGAACCGTCGGACAGAGAAATTCAATCTATTTAGTCAGATAGGAGCGGGCTACCGAGAACTGCCGCGTTACAAGGAGAGTATTAACCGAAATTTGACGACGAATACGAGCATTCTGAGCGAGGGAACAGAGTATCGAAATGAGATTTTTTACAATCTAATTTTAGGTACTGATTATTATATCAATCCGAGTAATGTCATTACGCTTTCGGCTTTTGTAGCCTATGAAATTGAAGACCAACCTTCCAATTTTGACTTTAGTGAAGTAGATGCAACGGGCGCGACTCTAACGAAATGGAGCAGAAGTGAAGTTACGGAAGCGACGAATCCGAAGTTGCAATACGAATTTCAGTACAAAAAAGACTTTGAAGACCATAAAGAACATGATTTCCTGTTTAGTGCTATTGGAAACTTCTTTGGCAAAGAGCAATCGTCGGAATTTGCGAATACCAGCACCTTAGGACTTTTTGAGCAGGGCGACCAACGCACGCGCACGGCTTTCCAAGAGGGGGGCTATACCTTCAAAACGGATTATACCAAGCCTCTTTCTGAAAAAATGACGCTAGAAACTGGCGCACAATATGTGATTCAGGATGTGAGTAATGACTTTTCGGTCAGCGACTTTACGGATGGCGCATGGCTAGTGAATACTGCTTTGACTAATATTTTTGAATATGACCAAAAGGTATTGGGAGCTTATGTAACCACTGCTTATGAAGATGAGCGTTGGGGCTTGAAAGTGGGCGTACGTGCAGAAAACACAGACTTGAACACGCTGCTGACGAATACAAATGAAGGTGGCAATCAAAACTACACCAACATCTTTCCGACTTTCCATACTTCCTACAAAATCACGGACCAAGTTTCGTTACAAGCGGGCTATTCTAAGCGTATTTTTCGCCCGCGCCTGTGGGATTTGAATCCATTTTTCAATATCCGAAACAACTTCAATATCCGTACAGGAAATCCTAATTTGTTGCCTGAATTCACGGATTCTTATGAAGTTATGAGTATCTATATTCTCGAAGCGGTATCTTTCAATTTTGGGGTGTATTATCGCAATACGACCGATGTGGTGGAACGCATTTTTGAGTTGCAAGACAATGTCAGTATTTCGCGTCCTGAAAATATTGGAACCAACCGCGAAACAGGGATGGAGTTCAATGCTAAATACAGTCCGAATAAGTGGCTGACGCTCAATGGCGATTTCAATTTTAGCTATTTCAACAGAGAAGGCGAATGGCAAGCGCAATCGTTCGATTTCCAAGCCAATCGCTGGAATACGCGCTTGAATGCTAAATTTAAATTGCCACAAGATTTAGATGTTGAACTAACGGGCAACTACCGCTCTGCCTTCCAGACCGTGCAAGGGCAGCAGTCGGATATGCTGTTCGCGGGCTTAGGTTTGCGTAAAAAAATATTTCAGCGAAAGGCGGTTATTAGTTTTAGTGTTCGCGATTTATTTGCTTCTCGTATTCGAGAAACAGAGACCTTCCAGCCTGACTTTTATCTCTATAATTATGGCTTACGTGGGCGATTCATCACGCTTGGGTTTAGCTATGGCTTTGGAAAAGGCGAAGCGATGGAGTTTTCTGGAGGGCGAAGACGGTTTTAAGGAAGTGTGAAATAATAAATGTTCAAATTTGCGAAACTGAACATTTATTATTGAACTCATACTAAGGTGAAATAGCCTGCTCGAAAAATCTGTTTTTCGAGCAGATTATTGCTTCATTCCTTCGTTAGAAAGCATAGCCTAAAGTGACTACTACTCGCGAAGGTCTATCTGAGAAAGCATACTCATTATCGCCTACATTGATATGATTGCCGAAGCGTGAAAAGTTGCCTTCATACTTCACATCTACCAATATTTTCTTGAACTCCAGACCCAAGCCGCCTTGCCAGCCTAGGGTGAGACTATTAAAATCTTCTTGATAATCTTCAATCTGTAAGTCAGACGCACTATCAAGAAAAACGTGTCCTACTAAGCCAAATTGAGGCTTAATTGGACCTAGTTGAATGCCTGCCATCACCGGAATATCCAGATATTGATACTTTTCTGTGAGAATACCGTCCACATTATCTTGTGTGAAAGTTACTTTGTTGGAGTTGAAAAGAATTTCGGGTTGTAAGAAAATAGGGCCAAGTGGCACTTTAGCAAATATCCCTGCATGTACCCCAAATTTAGCATCTTGTACAGCTAAGGTTAATTCATCCAAACCATCACGATCGCTAATGAGCAACTGACCTGCTTCGATGTCCATAGTACTGATACCGCCTCGAAGTCCAAATTTGATTTGCGCTGTTGCGAATTGAAGACCTATAAAAAAGAAGAGGGAAACGAAGATGAGTGCTTTTTTCATGGTGTGTTCTGTTTTATATGCGTTGAAGTGTAAAATGACTAATTTATTCTTGCTAA
>JAHDCQ010000359.1 GCA_020629845.1 Saprospiraceae bacterium
TAGTTGTTCTCTGAAAAAAAACGTGTTTATCCACGATTTTTTTCAAAGAACGTTGATGACTAAACATCTAAAATGTCTTTTACCATCAGCATGACCGAAGCTGAATTAATTCAGGCCTGTTTGCAAAACGACCGTCTTGCACAGAAAAACTTGTACGACCGCTACAAGAAAGCCATGTATACGGTAGCGTATCGCATGACAGGCGACTTCGATGCGGCTAATGATGTGCTACAGGAGGCATTCATTAAGGTGTTCAGAGCCTTGCCCAAATTTCGGAAAGAATCCACCTTAGGAGCTTGGATAAAAACGATTGTAGTACGTACGGCATTGAGTCGTTTGCGGAAGGCAAAGCCTATCGAATCCTTAGAGGAACATCATACAGCAGGACTAATTCAATGGGAACAACCGCTTGATGTGGAATATTTGGAGAAGGCAATCCAAGCCTTGCCCGCAGGTTATCGGGCGGTGTTTGTGTTGATAGAAGTAGAGGGTTACGCACACAAGGAAGTAGCGGAAATGTTGAATATTTCGGTAGGGACATCAAAGTCGCAATTATTTTATGCAAAGAAAAAATTGCGCGCTATGCTAGAAGATTTTGGATATGAGCGATAAGCATCTAAAAGACGGTTTGCGGCGATTGCCCGAATATACGCCTGATGGACGGGTGTGGGAAAATATTGATAGCGAATTGCATTTGCAAACAGCTATTGAGCAATTGCCAACTTATGAACCGCCCGAAACAATCTGGGAGAATATTAGTACAGAATTACATGCGAAGCCGCGTGTTCGTAGGTTGTGGCGACGGGTGGCAGCAGTAGCCGCTATGTTTTTGCTGACGATAGGGACGTATTGGTGGACGATGTCGAATGACAGTATTCAAGAAAAAATTATCTATGCAACAGAAACAATAGATAGCGGAATTTTTCAAGAAGATTGGAATACAGATGAAGATGGCTTTCAGGAATTGGCAAAGTTGTGTAGTCAAAAGGTTTTTGTGTGCAAACAGCCTTCTTTTCAAATCTTGAAAGGAGAAATTGATGAACTCAATGATGCCAAAGCAAGTATTGAAGCAGCGATGAAAAAATATGGCAAACAAGCCGAATTTATATTGCAGATGAAAGATATTGAGCAAGAACGCTCGAAAGTGTTGAAGGAAATGTTTGCGATGATTTAATAGGTATACCAACAAAATTAGATTTAAAAAAATGAGAACGGTATTCTTATTCATATTTATACTTAGCATTGGTGTGCTGACTGCTCAAGAACAGCGTACGCCCGTGAATGTAGTGACGAAACGCGTTAATGCTTCCTTCTCGTACACAAATGGTACGGAGGTAAATTTGGAAGGGGAAAACGCGCAAGTCTTCGTGGAAAGTTGGGATAAAAATAGCATTTCCATCGAAATAGAATTGATTTCAAAGCATCCTGATAAGGCAATTGCGGAGCGTGATTTGAATCGCTTAGCTTATGGCACAAAGCGTTTTAAGCAGAAAATTTTTATCCGTAATTATATCAGCCAAGAAGAAGGAGAAGCAGCAACAGAAGCAGTACTACAAGCCAAATACTATATCAAAGTACCTGAGCAATGTCCAGTCTATTTAAAGAATTATTTTGGGCTTACGCAGGTCAAAAATCTAGCTAATAATCTTCGTATCTATAGCGAATTTAGCACTATTGCCATCGAGGATATCAAAGGTATTGTAGATATGCGAACACGCTTTGGGGACATTACAGCGAATCGTTTAAATGGGGATGTAGCCATAAATGCGCGGCGTTCGGATGTGTTTTTGTATGAAGTAAGTGGCAATTATGACATTGATAGCGAGTATGGAAAGCTCGAAATTATGGCAGCGAATGAATTGATTAACCTGAATATCAATGCGAATAAGACCGATGTATTGCTGTACAACATTGACCCTATGAAACATCAGTATGCTCTACAAACGCAGTATGGACAAATGACTGTGCCAGAAGAATTACAGTACAGTTTCACGGAAAACACACAGCAACGTCGCAAGGTAAATTTTGTGCCAAGTACAGAGTATTATGCGAATATCTCGATACAGGTAGCATTTGGGGATTTAGTGATAAAGAAAAAATAGAATTAGCTTTGATGATATTTTAGAAGTCCCTCCATAGGAGTTTGAGCAATATTACCTACTTGTATGCCGAGTGTAGTAGCTTGTTCCCTGATAATATCTTCAAAATAATAGGCTATAGAACCGACTAGATGGCAAGGGTAGTCCTTGTAATTGTCATAGCATACTACTTTATACTCGAAGAATTCCGCAAAATGAGCTTGCAATAATTCGCGCATATAAGGCTCGTGCCGATGCTTATGAATGAAGGGCGCGAAGCGTGCCAAGAAGCGGTTGGGTAGCGGCGTGAAGTAGACTTTTTGAAAGATATAATCCGTCGTTAATTGATATTCTGCTTTTAAGGCTTCGTAGAGTTTGGTGGGTATTTTTTTATATAGAAAATCACTCAGTAATTTTGTTCCTAATACCGCTCCACTTCCCTCATCACCGAGAATGAAGCCGAAGCCACCAATATTAGCTATTACTTCGTTTCCATCATATACACAAGAGTTCGCTCCTGTTCCCAAAATACCAACTATGCCTGCTTCATTTTTACATAAAGCCCGTGCAGCAGCATAGATGTCATTATGTACTTCTATATATTGTAAGTCAGGCAGCAATTCTTGAAAAACAGTTCGGATTTTATATTTATTTTCTTCTATCACTCCTGAACCATAGAAATACACTTCTTTCACCCTATTTCCATACACTACTGGCAGTACCGTCGCTCGAATCGCTACTTCGTCTTGTTGTGTAGGGTTGATTCCTTCATTCGTAATATGTTGAGTATTTCCCTTTTCATCCAAAAATACCCATGCCGTCTTCGTTGATCCGCTATCTGCTAGTAGTTTCATGTACTTTGAGTCGAAAGTTTCAGCGAAGAAAACGATTCTAATGCACATATCAAAGTTACTGCCCCTTTTGATGATTTGGATGCTTATATCGAGCATAGAATCATGCCATTATGTATGCCTGAAATATTTTCAGGTACGTACTCAAAAATGAAGTACCTATAAATCCTGAAAATTACCCTACTTTTGTCCCACATTAGAAGAAGAATATGAAGACAAAAACGCTACAACGCGATAAAGTAAACGTCATTACGCTTGGTTGCTCTAAGAACTGGGTGGATTCGGAGAATATTGTTACGCAACTTCGTGCGAATGATTATGAAGTATTGCATGAACAAGAAACGCGTACAGATGCCAATGTGATTATCGTAAATACCTGTGGATTCATTGATTTGGCGAAAGAGGAATCAGTGAACACTATTTTAGAATACGCAGATCTCAAATCGAAGGGAGAGATAGATAAGCTTTATGTTACTGGCTGTCTTTCGCAACGCTATAAAGATGACCTAGAGCAAGAAATTCCAGAGGTGGATGCTTACTTTGGTACGCTTGAATTGCCTAGTCTTCTAGCACGTTTGAATGCTGATTATAAGCATGATCTTATTGGCGAACGTATTGCTACTACTCCGCCACATTATGCCTATCTCAAAATTTCAGAAGGCTGCAATCGTACTTGTTCTTTTTGTGCCATCCCACTCATGCGTGGCAAGCACGTATCACGTACGATAGAGTCGCTGGTAGAAGAAGCCCGCAACCTAGCGAAGCGAGGCGTGAAAGAGCTCATGCTTATCGCGCAAGAATTGACGTACTATGGCTTAGATATTTACAAAAAGCGTGAATTGCCTCGCCTCCTGCATGCCCTTGCAGATGTGGAAGGTATTGAGTGGATACGCCTACATTATGCCTATCCTAGTAAATTTCCAGTAGAGATTTTCGATGTGATGGCAGAACGAAAAGAGGTATGTAATTATCTAGACATTCCCTTACAACACGCCAATGATGCGGTGCTAGAGCGAATGCGGCGGCAAATCACGCAGCAAGAAACCCGCGAGCTGATTGCTATTGCCCGTCAGAAAGTACCAAATTTGACTTTGCGTACCACCTTGCTCGTAGGATTTCCTGGGGAAACAGATGAAGAATTTCAGGATTTAGTGGACTTTGTAGAAGAAATGCAGTTTGAACGGGTAGGAGTATTTCAATATTCCCACGAAGAAGGTACAACGGCTCACGATTTGGAAGATGACGTTTCTGCTGATGTGAAATCGGAACGAGCTAGTCGTATTATGGCAGTGCAACAACCCATTTCATTGGCTAAGAATCAGACATTAGTTGGTAAAAAAATGCCTGTCTTATTCGACCGAAAGGAAGGCGGTTATTTCTATGGGCGTACCGAAGGCGATTCGCCAGAAGTAGATAATGAAGTGCTGGTAGATGCCAATAAATATTATGTTCGTCTTGGCGATTTTGCCGAAATCGAAATTATAGACGCTACTGAATATGATTTATTTGGGCGACCATGCTAATGAACAATTCAAGCCTGCTTTTATTTATTCCTTATGAGTAATTCAAATGATAAATTAGTACAACGGCTCAAAAACCCATTTATTCAAGCAGGCATTGTATTAGCAGCGAATGTGGTAATTACGGCAATTGGGCAGGGGCTCGGTGGTTTAGGTGCGGTTGCTTCAGTTGAACGTTTTCCGTGGTTGAGTTCGGCTTCTTTCCTATTATTATTTGCTGTATTTAATAGCATTATTTCCTTACTCGAATCTGATACTAATAAATATTGGGGACGTTCCATGACGAGTTTTATGCTTGTTGCGGTCATTGGTGGTGGTATTGCTTATCTGTTCTCAGGACTGACGATTTGGGAGGCAGGTTCGTATTCGTGGATTTTTGTAGTAGTCACCATTGGGTATTTAGTATTTTTAGGAATGATGGTGATGATTAAAAATATTGTTGCGTTTGCCCAGCGCGAAGAATGGAGTCAGCCGCGCAGACGACATCGAGGGCGAAAGCGGTGAACTG
>JAHDCQ010000032.1 GCA_020629845.1 Saprospiraceae bacterium
AATACCTTTAAAATAGAAAAAATGAAAACAATACTATCCATTCTGATAGCGATATGCCCTTATCTATTGATGGCACAAAATGGACAATATCAGAACCTCATTGTTACGGATAAATTAAGCGTTGGCACCAATAATCCTACACATGATTTTCATCTCGTAGGCGATGCTCGAATTGATGGTGTACTTCATATTATGAGTGGCATTGGCAATGTTCACCTAGGGCTTCAAGCGGGTGGGACACCCACACAAGCAAAAAATAATACGGCGGTTGGTGTTAGTAGCTTAGGGGCGAATATAACAGGAAACAATAATACTGCTATCGGCAAAGACGCGCTTTTAGCCAATGAAGTAGGCTCGGATAATGTAGCCTTAGGCATGCAGAGTTTGTATTCTAATCAATTGGGTTCGGATAATACCGCTATTGGCACTCAAAGTCTTTATAGCAATGAAGAAGGACACTCCAATATAGGCATTGGCAAAGCTGCATTGTATAAGAATGTGGACGGAAATAAAAACATTGGCATAGGCAATAATGCCCAGCAACATCTAAAAAATGGCAATGACAACATCGCCATAGGGGATAAAACACTCGAACTAAATAGCAGCGGCAATCGAAATATTGCTATCGGAACAGCAGCTCTTCAAGAGAACAAGGATATTAATGATATTGTGGCTATCGGTCATGGCGCATTAGCTAAAAATGGTACAAATGCGGCTGCTAATACTCAAGAAGGTTCATGGAATATAGGCATTGGGTCTTTCGCTTTACATCATAATACTATAGGTTCATCCAATACAGCTCTTGGACTCTACGCTTTGACACATAATGATGTTGGCTATGCTAATGTAGCAGTAGGTTCAGCCTGCTTGAGTGCGAATACAAGTGGCACAAATAATGTAGCAATAGGCGCATCTACCCTGCTTAAGAATACCACAGGAGGGTATAATTTAGGCTTGGGTACTGGAGCGATGCGCGAGAATACTACAGGCGAACGAAACATGGCAATTGGGGCGGCTAGCTTATATAATAACACAGAAGGAAACTATAACCTTGCCATAGGAAATGGTGCCATGTATAATAATACAGTTGGTTATGGTAATATAGCAGTAGGACAATCGAGTTTAGCGTGGAATAAAATAGGATATAATAATGTAGCGGTCGGCAGATTAGCACTTATCAGTAATATTTTAGGGAATTACAATGTAGCGATGGGCTATTCAAATTTGGTTGACAATGTGGCGGGAGTCGCCAATACTGCACTTGGGGCATTTGCTCATAGAAACCCTTTAAATTATGATAATTCGATGGCATTAGGCTACAATGCACAAGTGCATGGCGATAATAGTATTTATTTAGGTGATGATAATATCGTATCCATAGATGCAATTGTAGGTTGGGGAACGATGTCCGACCGACGCTTGAAGAAAAATATCAGACAAAACGTTCCTGGCTTGGAATTTATTCAGCAACTAAAGCCTGTCACCTATCAAATGGATATGGAAGCCGTAGTTGCTTGGAACAATACGCCTGATAGCATACGCGATATAAGTAGTGAAATGGCGAAGGGAAATATTCGCTATACGGGTTTTATCGCACAGGAAGTAGAAGCCGCAGCCGAAGCACTTGATTTTGATTTCAGTGGAGTAGATCAGCCTCATGATGAAACCGACCGCTATTCGCTACGCTATGCAGAATTTGTAGTGCCACTAGTGAAAGCAGTACAAGAACTCCATGAGCAAAATACTGCTTTACAAAGCACCAATGAAGCACTCCATGAGCGATTGACGCAATTGGAAAATCATATGCAGCAACTTTTGGAAGCTACTACAGAAAATCGCAGCACTACTCAAGTGGAAACTATAACACAGGCGCAGCTTTTTCAAAATCAGCCTAACCCGCTTTCCGAACAAACAAGCATTCCCTATTATATTCCTGAACACACACAGGAAGCGATGCTACAAATCACCAATATCAAAGGACAAATCGTGAAGCGAATTCCGATAACAATACGTGGAAAAGGACAGCTAGAACTTCGTCTGCACAACCTTAATAATGGTACTTACTATTATTCTCTACTATTGGATGGCGCAATAAGCGATACCAAACAAATGCTGGTTCAAGTGCGATAGAGCGGGTAAGGCGACTGTTCATAGCTGTGTTTTATCCCAATTTTACCAATTTTACACTCTGGAAAAAATTAGCTGGTTTAGGACTGATAAGCGCGACGAAGGAGCGATTGTTATGCCAATTTGCTTGATTTGGGCTTAACAATCGCTCCGCGCTTATCAATCCAGCTTGGCGCATTTATTTACCAGCTAGATATTTACAGAGGGCTATTTTAAAGCTGATACAGTTTAATGAACAGTCTCTTTTAAGTCATTTTATTTACTGCTTTAAGACTTGCTGCTTTATCCAATGCATCGAAATATCAACTGGTGCGGTGGTATCGGCATAGGCGGTGTTGTGTCCTAAGGTAGGGAAAAGTATGTATTCAAAGGGCTTGCCTTCTGCTTTTAACGTATTAAGATGCTCTATGCCCAATTTTACTGGAATCTGTATGTCTTTTTCACCAAAAATCCACAATCCAGGAATAGAAAGGGTGCTTAGTGCAACTTTAGGGTCAGTAGCTTCAAATTGATACCTGTCAGGGTCATTCTTGATGTGGTTACGTGCGTCTTTTTCGGTATGATTTTCCCAAAAATCGCTGCGTCCGTTCGTATAAAACTGAAACCTGAGTTGCTCTAGCGTTGTAATGGTAGGACAACTAAACAAAACCATATATTCTACCAACGGATTCTCCTTTGCAGCAATTGGGATAATCCATCCTGCTTGGCTGAACCCAACAAGACCGATGGCTAGGCTTTCATGCTGTTCATGTAGTGTATTCACGGCAACACTCGCGTCTTTTGCTAATAGCTTAAGATTAGCGACACTGATATTGTTGGTGCCTACTTCAGGGCCAGCATACACACCACCAGATGCCCCAACACCGCGTTTATCGTAGGTTAATACTGCAATTCCATTTTTTGCTAAACGTGCTGCAAATTCAGTCATTCGAGGCACTCTATCTGACCCATGTACAAGCACTACCGCTGCATGAGCATTTGTAGGAGTATAAATCGTTCCAGCTAAATCCACTCCTTCACTCTCGAAGGTCACGTCCTTTGTTTGTATAGAATCTACGGTTTGGGCAGGTAGTTGATTTAGAGCCGTCAATACAAGAAGCATTCCGATAAAAATCGGAAGCTGCTTAACAGCTTTAAGGTGACTTAAAAGGCGATTTCTTCTATTCATAAATGTGCTTCTATTGAGTTTTAATTTTCGCATAAATATCAACACTTATGTATGCCCCATTTTTTATTTCGCAATCTTTCATGGTGCCTTCATGTTCAAAGTCAAGTTTTGCCATGGCTCTTTTACAGTTTTTATTATCAGATTCTACAAAACCTTCAATTCTGTGCAATCCCAATTGCTCAAAACCATAGCTACAAATACAAGGCATCACTTCTGAGATGATTCCTTTGCCCCAACATTTAGGCAATAACCAAAGCCCTATTTCAGCTTTTTTATGTACTTCGGATAAGTCATTCAGTCCGCCAGCACCATAAAACACTTGATTATCCATGGAGCATATTGCCCACCAGTATTGCGTTGCTTGTGCGTACCATTCCATTTGTGCTTTGGTAGCTTCCAAACTATCGAAGCTTACTCCATAATGTTTTATGACCAACGGATTGGATAGTCCCTTATAAATGTCTTCAATATCCGATTCTACTATTGGTCTTAGCAGAAAACGTGCCGTTTGGATTGATATTATTTTCTTTTTCATAGATTTTCTCATAAATACTCAATGAGCGAATGAAAGAATTATGAATGAGTGAATAATTATAGATTTCATTTGCTCATTCAGTCATTCAATACTCACTCATTGAGTCATTCAATACTCACTCATTGAGTATTTACATTTTCTCTTCTTTAGGAGTTTAGGATTTGATACAAAATAAGTTCCTAAGTAATCTGTAGATTATCGCATTAATGGAAACGCAATATTAGTACGATGGGTTTTTCGGTTTTCTACAGGCAACTTCTCTATCATTTTTAAATAATTCCGATCTGGGTATACACGTTCGGTCATTTGTAGAATTGGGAACAATTCCATTCTATCTGCTTCTCCAATAGTGGGATGTGGCCATGATTTTTTCGGGTCAGCGTAGGGAACTAGATAATCAAGCCCTGCTCTTAAGCGAGAGTCCTTTTCATTAGCTTTCCAAATATCTACACCGACATGTTCTGCAAGATGCGCTACCAGGAACATGGCATGTAGGTTGTAGATGCTGTAAAAAAGTGGGCGGGTACGCTCCATTTCTTTAGGCATGGAGCCATCTGCTTGAATTTGAGTAAGGACTCGATTATGGACAAAACGCTGTGCGATCTGTTTGGCTGCCTCCCGATTCCCAGAGTACAACGCAAAGTAGATTGCTTGAGCATCATAATATGATCCATGATTATTTTTTGATGCGGCTTCTTGTAATGCCATTTCGTTCGTGCTCAACCACTTGAAATACTCCTTAGTCCACGCCTTCAATTTTTTAAATTCTACATCACTTAACTCAGATGAATCAGAGATTAACAAAGCACCTTCTAAGGCTCGTACCATTAAGCGTCCATCCAATATGCCGGATTTGGAACCATTATTATGCCCCAATCTGCATTGGGCATGGTTTAAATTTGGATTCATTCGAGTCTTTTCGTCAATAAACCAGACTCTAAGAAGCTCGGCAGCTTTTTGCGCGTACTTTCGCTTTCCAGTCAGATAATAGGCAAGTCCCAATGTTTCGGTATTCAGCCCTAAAGACCCGATTCTTGGTCGGTCAGATTCATCAAGACTTTGACTAGCTGGATATGTTTCGCCATCGCGTCGAATATATGGCAATCCATCAGCTTTATCTGGGTCAGGCCACCAATAGCGGCTATAGCTGGCATAATCGTGTTTATCGCCACTAGGAGGAAGTTTCTCTTTATCCGTCACAGAATAAGGGTCTTCTTTAAGTGCCTTATCAGCGTCTTTAATTAATTGCTCAAAGGCGTTCATTAGCTTTGGATCATCTTTTCTAATCTGTGTTTTAGTTTTAGCTAGATACTCGGCATCTATCAAAATAGTTGCCGCGCTGTCATCATCTAATTTACATGCTCCACTCACTACTATTATTAATGTTGCCATTAATGAAATGGCTAGAATATTTTTTTTCATATTGACTCTAAGATGTTATCTATAGTTTGCATTTAGAGCTTATTTGGAAGGTTCTTAACGGTCTGCAGAAATGGGTGCCCGCGCCTGCATAGGGCGGATAACCATTTTATGCTTTGTTGCTTGCCGTTTTTATTCTCATTTTAAAATTGTCTTTGTCTTTTTTAGAATAATTTTCTTCTTGACATAATCCATAGAGGGAATAACTGAAGCTTGAAGCAATTTATTGAAATCAGTATCACTTGTAATTCTTGGGATTTCTCCAGCATAAAGGTTATTTAAACTGAGTTTTAAGCAGCCATTCTCATCAAACTCATTTGTGTATTTTAGACTTACGATATTAATTTCTTTTGCGAATTCAGAAATTAGTTTCTGCAAATTTAGATCTGTATTTTTTGAAATATAATTAGCCAAGGAATCTTGTAAAATCCATAATGTCTTACTATTCCACGCTGCCCCAATTTGCGATTTTACTATTAATTGACTCACCATTCTTGCCCAAACTTGACGGTAATTAATTCCTGGCGATTCATGATTTTCACCCTTTATAGCATTGATAAAGCTCTGTTGAATAGTCGTTCCTTTATTTTTGTTCCCACCTGATGTACTTGAAGTCATAACTTCGATAAGATTCAATTTGCCTACAGGATAATGTTCCATATAATACTCACCATTTCTTAAGGCAAGTACATGACCACTTCTTTCGAGAGAATTTTGAAGCTTTCTTTCAGATATTCCAAGTTCTTTAGCAACCGATGTTAATTTTTTTGGAGCTACCGATGCAACTACAAAATCAAAAGTATAATCGAATGACTTAGCTTCATCATCACCCTTAATCTCTTTATATTTTATTTTAGCTTCCGACCAAATACCAATTCTCTCATTTTCGATTAAAGCACAATATTTTTTGAGAATATTGGCTACTAAATTTGAATGGTAACTATCAGATTGATTCTCTGAAAATGAGAAAACCCTTCTCGGACATACTACCCATTTTACATCCTTGACAATTAAAGAACAGACCCCTGGAGGAATCAACTCTAAATCTGTATTGAAGTAATTTTCTAAATTGTTTTTCTCTACTACTCGTTTATTTAAGAAGGTCTGATACCTATTACCTCCTCCGTCACATATTCCTCCGTAAAAAGGACATCTACAACTTTTCCTATCTGATTCAGCTATTTCGCTTTTATCACTTAATAAATGACCATACAGTTCGTAAATTTGATTTTTCATAATGCCTTTTTTATTTCTTTTGCAAGCAATTCAGCAAGGGCTGGAGGAACCGAATTTGCCACCTGTCTGTGTTGGTCTAAATCCTTTACACTTCCTGAACGCCCCCTTACTGGTCCTATTAACTTAAATTCATCTGGAAATGTATGAATTCTAAGATATTCTCTGGGAGTAAGATATCTATCATCAGTAGGGTGAAAAAAAATCCCCCCACCCCTAAGTGTAAGTGAAGGTTCGCTAAAAGAAGTTCGTCTAAATTTAGTTGTGTCTTTTTTTGTTAATTTCATAATAATATCCTTAGGAGCATCTTTCTGCCCAGCTAAGTGCCCCCCCTCAGGAACATAAGATATTCTCTCCTTATCTCTACTTGGTGTAACATCAATATGGTTTGGTGTCTTTTCTTTTTCTCCTTTGAGGGTTGGTTTAGGTAAGTCGCAAATGACATCCCCGACTGTGCTATAAGGTTTTAATGGAAAAAAAGTCAAATCCCCTTGCTCATCCGAATGACTAGGCAATGGAAAATTAAAACCATTTTTCCCAAGTGTTGCAACTACAAATAATCTCTCCCTCTTTTGGGGAATACCGTAATTTGCTGCATTAATAACTTGCCATTTTGAGATATATCCAAGCCTATCCAATTCACTTAGAAAGAGTTTGAAAACGCCGCCTTTATTGCCTTCTTTGTCAGAAGCACTCAAAAGTCCTTTGACTTGTTCAACCAAGATAGCTTTAGGCTTTATTATCTCAGCGAACCTAATTACTTCAAATAATAGTTGCCCTCTTGGGTCATCCAAAGAATTTCTTTTTCCAATTAACGAAAACGCCTGACATGGTGGACCTCCATGTAATAACTCAATATTTTTTCCTTTAAAAATATTGGGGTCAATCTCCTTGATATCATTTTGATAAACAATTGTTTCGTGTTTGTTTTCACGATGCCAATTCTTTAAAGACTCTGCAGCATTAGCATCTAATTCAATTGAAGCAATATTATTAAATCCTGCTTTTTCGACTCCGATATCAAGTCCTCCACATCCACTAAATATTGATAATGCATTCATTTTTTCTTTTTTAATTGTAAGTAATTTTCGTATATGAGCAACTGTTACTCATATATTTACTTTGTATCTCTTTTAAAACCTTAATCATGCAAAACACACAAAATCATAAACTACTGACTTACAATTTATTATATCAAAAATTCATCAGATATATTTTATATATCTGATAAGTTATATGAGTATTCAAAAAATCTGCTACAGTACACTAGACTACATATCATCAAACCCGAATCACCACCTTCCCCTTCACCTTACGCGCCATAATTTCCTCCAGCGCTTTAGGAGCTTCCGCAAGCGGATAAGTAGCATGAATATGCGGATTGATTTTACCTTCATTGAACCACATCAGCAGTTGCATCATGTATTGCATATTCTTGCCTGGGAACTTTTGCGCGAAGGCACCCCAAAATACACCCACAATCTGGCAACTCTTTAATAGTGCCAAGTTGAGTGGAATTTTAGGAATATGCCCTGCCGCAAAACCAATCACCAAATAGCGACCTTCCCACGCAATAGCACGCAAGGCAGGCTCGGCATAGTGCGCGCCTACGGGATCGTATATCACATTTGCGCCCTTGCCTTCGGTGAGTTCTTTGGTGCGTTTTTTCAAATCTTCATCATTATAGAGGATGGTTTCATCTGCACCATATTGCTTGCAGAGTTCCAACTTTTCGGGCGTGGAAGCGGCTGCTATCACACGTGCGCCCATGAGTTTGCCCAACTCTACAGCCGTCAGCCCTACCCCACCCGATGCGCCGAGTACAAGCAAAGTTTCGCCCTCTTTGAGTCGAGCGCGGTCTTTAAGGGCGTAGTAAGTCGTGCCATAAGCCATCAGGAAGGAAGCCGCTTGTACAAAATCCATGCCTGGTGGTTTTGGAATGCAAGTCTTAGCTTTTGCGACCACTTTTTCTGCAAAACCGCCATGTGGAATCAATGCCACGATTTCATCGCCTGCTTTGAAGCCTTTTACATTTTCGCCTACGGCTTCTATCACGCCTGCGACATCACTGCCTGGCGAGAATGGGAAGTTGGGTTTGTATTGATACAATCCTTGTATAATGAGCGTATCAGGAAAATTGACACTGCAGGCCTTTATCTGAATGAGTACTTCATCGGCTGCTGGTACAGGATCCGCAACTTCTTGATATTTTAGGTTAGATGGTAGCCCGAATGAATCGCATATTATAGCTTTCATATTGCTGTCGAGTTGTGAATTTGTTAAGTTGTTAAGTTGTTAAGTTGTTGAGTTGTTGAGTTGTAATTATGCTCGTTTCATTGAAACGAGGTTGTTGAGTTGTGAATTTACGCATTTGATGAATCGAATTATTTTTTTTCAACTCTACACCCCGATAAGCTATCGGGGCAACTCAACAACTCATCAATTTGCCAATACTTGCTTCACGGTATTACGTCCCAATTGATACATGTGTACCTCGTCTGGCCCGTCAGCTAGGCGGACAGTACGTGCATAAATCCACGCACCTGAAAGTGGGGTATCCTGAGAAACGCCTAGACCTCCATGTGCTTGAATAGCACGGTCAATGACATCGCAAGCCATTTGTGGACATACGATTTTTATCATCGCAATCAGGTCTTTTGCTTCCTTGATACCGAAACGGTCTATCTTATCAGCAGCCGAGAGCGTCAATAAACGCGCTTGCTGAATCTCGCAACGCGAACGCGCAATATCTTGTCGGATGCTACTGAAATCTTTAATTTTTCTACCGAAGGCTTCTCGTGCTGCTACACGCTCGCACATGAGTTCAAGGGCGCGTTGAGCGCAACCAATCAATCGCATACAGTGGTGAATGCGACCAGGTCCTAGTCGTCCTTGTGCAATTTCAAAGCCCCTACCCTCCCCTAGCAATAAATTACTAGCAGGTACGCGCACATTATTGAGTTCTACCTCGGCATGACCGTGCGGTGAATCCACCGTGCCATAGACTTGCATTGGACGTACCACATTCACGCCTTCGGCATCCATAGGTACGAGTATCATACTTTGTTGAGCATGTCGTGCAGCATTGAAATCGGTTTTGCCCATCACAATGCACACCTTACAATCAGGATTCATTGCACCCGACGACCACCATTTGCGACCATTTATCACATACTCATCGCCTTCGCGTACAATGGCAGTTTCGATATTCGTCGCATCGGAAGAAGCGACCGCAGGTTCTGTCATCAAAAAAGCTGAACGAATTTCGCCGCTCATTAGTGGTTTTAGCCATTTTTCTTGTTGCTCGGCAGTACCATATTTCGCCAATACTTCCATATTGCCTGTATCAGGTGCGGAACAATTGAATACTTCCGATGACCACATCACGCGCCCCATCAATTCGGCAAGCGGCGCATATTCAAGGTTGGTGAGTCCTGGGCTCAGTTTACCATAATCTTCTGGTAGGAAAAGATTCCATAATCCTTCTCGCTTGGCTTTGGCTTTCAGTTCCTCTAAGCCTGGATAGACTTCCCACAACTTAGTTGTCGTAAATTCAAAATAATCCTGTTCGATAGGATAAATATGTTCGTCCATGAAACGTTGTACGCGCCCCATGAGGTCTTTTACCTTGTCGGTGTACTCAAAATTCATATTATAATTATTGATTCTCTGACTAATTCTATGACTTTCCCTTTATCCATAAAATTTGTCAAAGAAAGATATTCTTCATATAATGTAAAGGTATAGTGGTTTAGTGGATAAACCAATTCTTTACACTAAGCACACTATTAAGCCTTTTTGGAAACTAAAACTAGGTATTATGCTTCTCTTCTCTTTTGCTTACTCGCTCTCATTGTTAGTAGCAGAGTAATTATCCAAGTTAGTCCACAATCTAATAATAAATTTTTCGTATTCCAACTTGTATTTGGATTTGGACAATCAAGTATGAATTCATGGTAATATTCAAAAGGGAATCCGATTCTTAATTCATGACTATGCTCGAACTTATTCATTGGAGAGTCTATCTGAAATAATACCGTTAAAAATGAAATTGAAAAGAAAATCAATACTGAAAGTAGTGTCCCCTTATTATCTTATTAGTCATGTCCGTCTGGCATAATCATAAACTAAACCATACTTAATTTCCGCTTCAATTCCTTGATTTTGGTGTCATAGTCTTGGTCAAGTTTAGCAAATTGCGCTGAGAACAATCCGCGTGCTGCATTGCGATAACTCGCCAAAAACATGGGGTCTTTCAAATTTTCTGCGTCGCTTTTGCTTTCATCATAGCCTGAAAACCGCTTAGACTTTGCTAGTTCTAGTAACTTTTCTTCTAAGTCAGATTCTTCTAAGCAAAGGGCTGTTATCATGGCATCTTCTTGTATGGCTTTAGCACGATAGAGCTTGTTGATTTGTTCGTTTAGCTTAGTACGTTCTTGAGCAGCTACCTCTTGTTTTTTGCGTTTTTTGGTTTGTCGTTCGGCTTTCTTTGCCACTTCATCTACTATATTTTCTTGTTTTAGCATAGTCGCAATATAGCCACCTACATTTTCAATCGTCGTGCCTTGTTTCATTTTCTTCAGCGTGTATTGAATAGCTGCTTGCACGTGTTCTTCCTTATAGTTTTTCAGCCATTGCTGGAAGGTGCTTTCGCTTACATAAGCTTCTACTTGTTCATAAAGCGCATTCGGTGCTGGCTCACTTTCTTTTGCCGATTCTAGTAGCTGGATGGGTGTATTTTCCTTTATCTTAAATCGTATACTCAACACCTTTCCTCCCCTACCCTTCAATGGTTGGTACTCAAAGCAGATATCAGTGTGTTGCTTAAATTGCTCCTTTGCTG
The DNA here is from genome assembly GCA_020629845.1 of Saprospiraceae bacterium. Lineage (GTDB taxonomy): Bacteria > Bacteroidota > Bacteroidia > Chitinophagales > Saprospiraceae > JAAUTG01. Next base: position 11,326 of record JAHDCQ010000032.1, read on the forward strand.
GCTCTATTACTCGCTGACGGATATTACCGTATTTATAAGAAGCAGGTAGTTGTAGGGTTTCGATAATTTCAGAAAGTGCCAATTCTACTACTCCCCTACCCTTGTATTGGTGCGACTTTAGCAATTCATATAATTGAAATACATAAGTACTGCGAAGTTTGAGAATATTGTAGAACTTATAAATCGTAAAGTGTTCGCCTAACTGCAATAGTAAAGGTTTCAAATCCTTATCGAAGCGTAGCATGATGTATTCGCCATTATCCATTTCAGTACTTTCTGGCACATCGGACATAGATACTAGATTGTAGCGGCGGGTTCTAGGTTTGCCATCTGCATCATAATAAGGTATACGGATAATTTTAGAATGTAAGCGTTCTGGCACAGCGCGCAATTCATCATAAAGGTTATTGGAGCGGGAATCAAACAAATCAATAATGTCTTTAATCCGAAACTTATAGGTCTTGAAATCATCATCATCCTTGCGCACTTGAGAGGCAAGCAAGGCAAATACGCGTAACTCCCATAACGAAAAGTCTTTCTTATTCCGAATCAGGTCATTCGCTTGTACAACAGTATAGTTTTTTACTTTTTTGATGGATCGCATAGCTAATAATTACTAATAGTATATAACAGTTTTGGGAATCCCAAAAACGTTATAGATTTTCCCAAATACGTTATCGAATTATCAAAAAGAATCTCAGAATTCAATCCCAAATATGTTATAGGAATTGTCAAACAGCATTCTTTGTATAACATATTTGGGAAAACTAACTTATAAGCTGTTTTAACTGGGTAATACCAATCCATATCCAAAAGTTGCATTATTCTGGAGTGCTTTTATTCCTTAGACTTCGTTATTTTTAATAGCCAGCCAAAAGGATGTCTAAGAAAAATGCCTGCTTGTAGCAGACAAGCCTTGTCTAAGAAAAAAATCACTATCCAGCTTAATACAACTTTTGAACATGGATTGGTATAACACTTTTGGTACATCTTTTTAAATTGTCTTGATAATATCTCCCAAACACGTTATAATAGCCAAATGTATGGATTAATTTCTAGAAAATCAATCCCAAAGACGTTACAGCCACTCCTAAATGTGTTATTGAGTACTCCCAAATGCGTTATGGTTGTTCCCAAAGACGTTATGCACCTATCCCAAATATGTTACAACTATTCCCAAATGTGTTATGAATTAACATGGAAAGGTTTTGGATATAAAGGGATTTTACATATCTAATAATATAAATAAACAATAATATATAAAAGGTCAACTATAAAAAAGGTAAGTCCCAAATGTGTTATAATTTTATTTTACCTTTCTTGCATATATAGTTTTAAAGGTCTCTATTAAAGCAGTGTCTTCTATAATAAGGATATTTTCAAAGTAATAATCTAAAGCTTCATTAAGCAAATCTGCTACCGAACCTTCGCCATTTATAGAAGCAACCTCCAATTTTGCACGATTTTCGGGTGTAATAGCCGTTGTTAGCGGAACTCGCTTCTCTGTTTTTGGCTGCGGTTGTGGAGCAGGAGCTACTGATTCTGAAGAAATAACACTTTTGGGTATAACAGTTTTGGGAGTCGCTTGTTCTTCTTTTTTTTCCTTGCCTGTTACGCGAGCTACTACCTTATTTACTTCTTCGGGAGTTGGAAGTGGAGTATTTGTTTGAGTATTCAAAAAACCTGCTGTTCTAGACTTTCTTTTTTTTGCCATAATGTGAAATGTTTTAAATGCCAAGTGTCAATTGTGATGTGAAATGTGGAATGTTACACGTGCAACGTTCTAAATGTAACGTTTTACTTGCTGATTAAGTATAATAGTTCATTCAACCAAACTGTGAAATTGAGTTTTGCTTTATTATTGGTATTTTCATCATACACAGAAGTAAGGGTGTCCACGTCCTCGAATTGGGTGTAATTACCCATTCGATTAATCATGAATTTCAAACCTCCTTCCTTGAGGTGCTTCACTTCGCTAATAAGGATGTCATTCATCTTAGAGCGTTGGCGATACATATTGATAAAACCAAAAATCTTTAGACCTCGTGTACTATTGCTGCGTTGTTCTTGTATTTTGATGAGCAATTCTAAATAAGGAAGTGTAGCATCAAGGTTAAAATTACCAGCTCGGAAAGGCAAAAAGATATAGTCCGCATACATTAAGCCTTTGGTTATTTCCTGACTTTCTATTGGCGCATCAGCATCCAATTTTCCAGCCGTATCTATAAAGATCAGGTCATATTCTCTATCCAATTGTGCGATTTGCTTCTGAATCTCGCTCAATGACATCGTACGAACAAGATAAGGAACCGTATCAGCATCTTCCAAATCTTCCATGTCAAAAGCGCGGGCTTCCGCTATGCTTTTTTGATTGTCATTGTCTATCACAAGCACTTTATAGTTGAATGGAGCTTGTGATAGTGCATTTGCACATAAACACGTGACGGTAGACTTCCCTACTCCACCTTTTTGATTTCCAAAAATTACAATTTTACTCATTTTTCAATTTTTTATCTTAAAATTTGCACGTTGCAAATGTAACGTGAAACGTGTGAAATTTCAAACGGAATGTGTTAAATGTCAATTTACACGTGCAACGTGCAATGTGTCAAGTGTGTATTTTGATGTGAATTTTATTTTGATTTTTAAGCTTTTCCGATTTGAATCTATCTAGTTTACATTTTTGAAGATAAAATTGCTTAAAAAGGCTTAAAAAGTCCTTAAAATGGAGATAAGACTTTGATTTAAATATCTATTTACTGTTGAATATCCATTTTATGGATTTTTGAAGTGCATACATTATTTCAAATGAAAATGAGTTAAACGTGTCACTTTGCACGTGTAAAGTGACACGTTTTCTATAGGTGCTTTGTTTGTGTTTTGCGATTTTACACGTAAAACATTCCACGTTGCACGTGTAACGTGATTTTTTAAAGACTTAATCTTGTCCAATTGCTATTTTTTTGGAACATCTTGTTAGTAGAGTAGCGATGATAGCATATTTGCTTCGCTTAGTAATGGCACACTAATAAATGTACATTCTTGACTGTTTCTTTTGCCCCTATTTTTCACTTTGAAATTGGTCAAATATCCAGATATACTCCCACTTTCAAAGCAAAAAATAGAACCAAAATAAAGCTACTCAAGAATGTACATTTATTAATCTGCCATTACTTATTGAGATTGTAGAGCATGTTTTTGCATAACTGCTTTTGCTTTTAAAGAACTACATTTTTTTGTCTTTGATTTGCAATCAAATCGTGAAAATTTTGCATATATGAGCCTGCATACTATATTTGTGCTAGTACGTAGGATGTGTTAAATCTATATTAATCAAATACTACTCTGTATGATAAAAGACAAGAGTCTTTGTCTATGAAATTTTCAAAAAGATTTAGTTTTTTGCGTCCTAAAAGTAAAAAGCAGTGGCATTGAGCATATTGGATTTTATTTGTGAATCTGATAAATTTTGACTTACACCCGCTTAGTGCTGCTGCTTTTGCTCTTATACCAATCCATGTTCAAAAGTTGTACTTTATTTGTTTCCTAATCTCTTAGAAGCTGTTTTTTGACTTATCCAATAGATTAGTACCGTAAAAAAGATAATACTAAGAATGGGTACAAGCCAAGAGGTTTGTAAGGCGAAATATCCTATCAGATTAAAAACAATAGCCATAGGCACTACTCCAATTAAGCAATAGGTCATGGCAGCAGTAAAAGATATTTTTGTAGTAGCGGATAAAAATAAAATGCTTTCCGCTAAAACAGGTATTGGTCTACTGAAGGCTAATGCAAAACCATTCCATTGTTTCCAATATGCCTTCGCGTTTTTTCTAGCTTCTTCAGGAAATTTTTTTTTCAGCCATTCATTTGCAGAGCGGGCTACTAGAAAACCTATCATATTGCCAAGCATTAAACCTGTGATAGAGAGTAAACTTCCCCCAAAAGGGCCGAAGTGAACACCACTCACTAACATCACAAGGCTGCTGGGGGTGGGTAAAAAAGCATCGGCTGCTAGTAGGCTTAAGGCTAAAGTAAAGCTAAGCAAAGAAGGAGTAGTTAGGTAAAGCTCTGGCGATAAGACCCAATCCAGCTTATACACCAGAGCTATTACAAATATTGTTGTTATTACTGCGAATAAAATTCCTAGTAATAATACCCGTTGCTTCATGCTAATTCCAGTTCAGATATACGTCGTATATATTAGGATTGGCCATACTGCCACCCGATTCTTGTGTTTGCGTACCTGAAGCTAGAATACCGCCATACATTTTACCAATTAATAGTGGTGCGGACGAATTCGCTTTTAGAGCTGCCAAATCAATAATTTCTTCATGTCCATCCATTCTAGGAATTGCAGCATTGGCCACAAAAATGGCATTTGCACCTATGAAGCCTGGTAGCCTTTGTTCATATGGCTGTGTGATTTCTGTGATGCGAGGATACGCATGCTGAACAGTGCTGATAATTCTATTGAATGGTAGCATCGAGTCAGGTACTATCTGTCCTTCTTGATTATAGTATTGCGAGCCAATTCCTCCTAAGAGGGTCGTATTCATATTATTTGTTTTACTATCAAATATCAAGACTCTAGCACAGTCATATAAACCATTCTTTAGTTGAGTACTGGATACTGCTGCTTTATTTTCATTGATGAGTATCGGATTAGGATAAGCATTATCTTCTGCATTGAATACGCCTCCATATACGTCTATTCCCATACTCTTGTCAGGGCGTAGAGCTGGTACCACATTCAGGTCTCTACGATGAAACTCAGAGTCGGCGCCGCTTTGTCCGCTTTGGTCACTAATCACAGCGTAATTGGTCATAACCATAGCTGGAGTTCCAATTTTATCCAGTTCAAACATCCGAATTTGTTCTGTATAATTACCTGTGCGACCAGCTTTGTAGACACCATTATAGTTTTGACCAAATACCAGATAATAAGAGTCATTCACATATAGTAGTTCTCCTCCTGCCACCCGAAAATTATCATCACTAATTCGCTGGAAAGCACTTTCGGTGATGGGGGCTTGACTGACTACGGCTTCAATAAGCATTCCTAGGTCTATAGTAGTCAGGTATGGATATGTTTCATAACAAGCATCTGAATAGTCTCCCGACGCGCATTTTGAACCATAGCCGCCTACACAAATCAACATATTATTGTTTTGACAGAAGGCCATGTTGGTAGAGCTTAGCTGATGTTTGTACGCTTCAGGCATAGCCGATTTATAGATTGGATAAGGCGTGGCTTTATTCGTATTAAATACAAAAATGGAATCATTAGAAGCGGAAGTTGGAAACTTACTACCTGTTCCAGCAGTACCATGAAAGCCATTTTTTCGTCCTCCAATCATTACCCAATAGCCTTGATAGTTAGCAAAAGCAAAGGAATGCATACCATGTCCAGTATCGTAATTTTTTTCTACTGTAATGGTATACGGAAGCGCACTTGTGCTAGTGGTTTCCTTTGTAGGCGTGTTATCTATCGTATCGGAATTATTATTTTCTTGCGACATTTTGCAACTAAAAGTAAGCATTAGAAGCAATGCTGCAATACTTAGTAATGAGCATTTGTTATTCATAGTGTTTTTTTTATAAAAAATGCGCTCCATGGAGCGAATGCTTTAAAACAGCTTCTAAGCAATATTATTTTTGTTAGAAGCTGTGAGTGTTTTTCTGCACCAAGCTTCTAATAGCTGTCTGCGACTTTCGGATAAATCTCGTGTGCGTGGCATGAATATAGAGCGTGCAAAATTGTTGACATCAATGCGTTGCATTAATCGCCGTGCAGAATCTGCACCATACCATTCTTCTGGATCGTGCAGATTTCTTACCTGATCCATAGCAGGGTAGAGGACGTGGTAAGGTTTCAGGACATGCTCATATAAAACTCCGAAATTGAGCGAGGCATTACCTATAGGCTCTGAAGAACCAGGGTTAATGTAATATTGACTATAGTCCTCGTTTGGCAACACTCGTACTTGAGCAACGGAAATGGGGTATAAGTCTAAGTCTACAAAGGTTTTTAGTTGATGTTTAGTTAAGAATGTTTTGGAGACCACCGCAAAGCGATAAGAGCCAGGATTTGTAACATCCAACTGAACACATAACTGCTCCATGCTCGTAATGGGCGTTATCTCTAGCGCATTATTGTATGCCATAGGTAGCGGAACAGTAAAACAAGATAGCATGTAAAATGTCTCATCCTGTGGCAAGTCTTGCAATATCTTACCACGCTGCACAATCATAAAAGCAGAAGTCTTATCCGTATCTGCTCCCTCGTAGCGAAATTTAGATACTGTTTTGCCTGCTGCCTGTTCAGCGTACAGCGTACGCATATTATTCATGATAAAATAGTTGGGTTCTTGCATCAATAGATATTGAGTTTGCCCTTTGCCCTGAAAACTGGATGTATTTATGAATTGATTCAAATTGCTCGTAAGTGTCAAGACTCCATTCGTAAAATGTCCTTCATCGTCCACCAGCATAGCGTACTGCTCTTTGGTAATTGGCAAGTCAATAATATCATTTTGAGGGGTGGCAAATAATTGAGTAGCAGGGTTTGCTTTTATTTTCCACCTATCGCTTGGGTCTAAAAACTTATTGTTTGCTTCATTCCCATAAGGCACCGCACCAATGTAAATGGGATTAGTATCATCTGCAGATTTTCCTACCCATATACTAAGATCACCTGCCACCTCTGTAAAATAGGAGGTAAGTGCTTTGCTGACATCCAAAGAAAGATAATATTGACTGTGTGTACTATTATGCGTTACTCTAGCAATAATAGGCGATAGGGTCATCGGGAGTGCAGGAGGACCTCCAATAGTTTTGGTTTCCAAATTGGGAACTGCATGTATTTCTCTTCCTAGTTGTGTTGAAGCAAAATCTGGTTCTGTATTGGCTTCCTCTCCATACCAGGGAGCAACCACACCCACTACTGGACACTGCCGCTCATTTAGGCGATCAAAGAAATCGGTGCTTTTATATTTTTCCGCCCAAGCTTCCGATGTATTTAGCGGGTGAACGCCTAGATACATGACATATTTCACAATAATGCCTTGAATACTGCCTTTATCGGGATTTTTGTATTGTTCCAAAATATCTAAAAACTGCTCTCCCTTAAAATCTACACTAAAAGGAATAACACATTGAAAAGTAGCCCCAGCACCTGGGTTAGTGATTAAGCTTCCATTAACGGAACTCATACCAGCAAAAAAGCACTCATACCCCTGAGACGCTAACCAATTTGCAGACGACTTAGTAGGCTGACTTGCCATATTGTCGTAGGTGTTGGTCGCTCCTGCATCTCGATAGAAAACAGGTTGTCCATTCACATCCTGAAATAAAACATTATCACAAAAAATCTGTGAACCAGGGGACGAGCCTTCTGATTTGATGTCTGTCATAATCGCCGTAGTGAGCTGCTCTGCCCGTTCTTTATAGCCTTGCCCCGCTTGTTTGGGTAGTTGTGGCCAACGATCATAAGAAATATTTCCACCAATCCAGTTTTCGATACTCGGAAAATCAGCTTTATTCGACTCATCTACAGCCGTTTTTTGATTTAGCGCGATTTTTGTCACTTTGACATTATCCGCCCACACACTCATGCTCCCGTAGTAATTCCAATAGCCTGGCGTTACGTTGGCTTCTTCTTTATTTTTATCTACAAAATGATGAAAGCCCTTGTTGTCGGTTTTCATCCAATCCAGATATTTATCTGGTTCCATCTCTGGCATGGTGTCAGAAAGTTTCACCTTAATCGAATCAAAGGTGCGAAGATGCGGATTAGTAGGGTCTGTAGGTTGGTCGTAAAAATAATTGTTCGCACTGCCAGGTGCAGAACTGGAATAATCGTCATTGTTGCCAGTGCCAACATTTACCCGCATTATTCCGCTAAAATGAATTCGTGGAAAATCAAAAACGCTCATTGTTTAAAGTTTTATCATTCCCTGAAAATTTTGTTGAGGACAAAATGAGCGAATATATTTCTTGCCTGCTCCTTGTACACTAAGCTGTTCGACTTATTTATCACCTTATCTGTCCAAACGATCAGAGAATCAGTTTTATAAGTGCTTGAGTGGCGGTGTCCTACGATATTGTTGGAGGCTATCCGCCTAAAATTGCCTGAAATAATTTTGGAAAATCATAAATCTGAAACCGAGCTCGATAATTATCTGGTATCAATTATGTACCGTTCCTAAGCTGGCAAAGCCAGCGCCATAATTATTTAATGATAGAATGCGATAATGATGCAAATACTGTAGCATTATCGCCTTACCTCATTATCGCATTCAAAATTGGTCATTCAAAATTTCAGGTTTTGCCAATTTTGTGCAGGAGTTGAGTACTTAGATACTAAGAAGCTGTTTTCATAAAGTCTTAAAGATTATAATTTTTCCAAATAGTTTTTGTGTATATGTTGTTGTTGTACTTTTTTAAAATGAGGAAAGAATAGATTATAAAATTAGTGGTCTGATATTTAACATTAAAGCTACATTTTTTTCTGATAAAAAGATTATATAAGTACACTAAAGTGCATATAAAGGAATATTTTCTTAGATTTTTGCTGTTCTGTAAGTAGTGAAACGGTTTTAAAACAGCATTCTAAATGCTTAATTTGACCCCGATTTCAAATGTTGTGTAATACGCAACTTCAAATTATGTTCATGAAAAAATGGTATGAATACATTCCACATCCGATAGTGATGTTATTTGGAATTATTGTGTTTACTACAATATTGAGCTATATTTTGCCTGCTGGGGCATACGAACGGGAGCTAGTGGATGGACGACAGCGCGTAATTCCAGGTTCTTATCAGACTATAGCAGCTACTCCTGTGGGATTCTTGGATATGTTCAAAGCCTTTCCGATGGGCTTTAAGGCAGCAGCCGAAATCATTTTTGTGGTGCTTTCAGGTGGTATCATGTTTGGGATGTTGGAACGTTCGCAGATGATTGAGAACACCGTAGGTACAGTAGTACGGAAGTTGGGCTTAGAGCGTCGTTTTTTCATCATTGTAATGCTGACCTATATTTATGGCTTGCTGGGTATAGTAGTAGGCTATGAGCATAATATTGCGATGATTCCAATAGCGGCAGTTGTGGTATTAGCACTTGGTGGCGATTTGATACTAGCTGCTGGGGTAGGAGCTGGGGCAGTCACGATTGGTTTTGGATTGTCACCTATCAATCCTTATACGGTGGGTATTGGTCATAAAATTGCAGAAATGCCTTTGTTTTCGGGCTGGGAACTGCGTTCGGTATTGTGTTTTGCGGCATTGAGCGCATTGGCTTACTATAATATTCGATACTTCAAACGCATACTGGCACAGCCCGAACGCAGCTTGGGTAAAGGACTCAGTACAGACGGCTTCGCGCTCTCTAAACCGATTTCCGAATATCGAATTACAGGAAATAATTGGTTAGTACTTGCCATTTTTCTTATTGGCTTAGGGGTGATGCTGTATGGCATTTTCACACAAGGTTGGTACTTGAATGAAATTTCTGCTATTTTTATCATCATCGCCATTGCAAGTGGCATTGCTGCGCGTTTGGACGGTAAAACAATTAGTGAAACCGCCTTGAAATCGGTGGCGGTAGTGGCACCTGGAGCATTTATGGTGGGCTATGCTACTTCGATACGCGTGGTGATGGAAATGGGAAATATCAGTGATACCATTGCTTTTCGTCTCTCGAATGTACTTTCGATGTTACCGACTTATGTATCGGCGGTGTTTATGTCAGTAGCACAGTCTATGCTCAATTTGATGATTCCATCGGGGAGTGGGCAGGCATTGGCGACGCTGCCCATTATGATACCACTCGGAGAACTCTTGGGACTTACGCGCCAAACGACTATTCTAGCCTTCCAAATTGGAGATGGTGTAACCAATCTTTTCAACCCTGCACTTGGTGGCTTAATTGCGATGTTGAGCCTTTGCAATGTACCATTTGATCGTTGGTTACGGTTCATCTTCCCAGTTGCGGGTATGATTTTGGTATTGGCGTGGCTGATATTATTGTTTAGTGTGTCTATTGGGTGGGGACCTGTTTGATTAGAACGCCAAATTCCGCCAGAAACTCCCCATTTTATCCTTCAATGCCTGCGCTTTGGTATTGAAAGGGGGCTGTCCATTTTGAATCAATTGTGCTAGGTTTTGCTCAAATGTCGAACCTGTATCCCCAGCTCCTATCTGCGCTAAAAGGCGATTGTACTCCAACTGACTACGATTGATGTAGCTAGGCAAAGTAGTTGCTGCCAATACTTGATTAAAATAGCTGACTGCTTCACCGTATTGTTTCAATTTAAAATGACTATGTCCTAGATAGTAATTGGCATCCACTGAATTTCCAGCTTGTTCAAAGGAGCGAATAGCGCCATCATAATCTTGTTCACTAAAATAGGCTTGTAGTCCTTGCTGTACGTTTTTGTCTAGTTGCACATTACCGCTTCTATCCGTGATACTACCAGCTTCAGTGTAAGCATCACTTGCGATAGCATTACCAGAATAATTAGCATTTGAAAACCAGAAGCCTGCTACCAATAATAACAAGATACTCGCTGCCGCCGATAGCATGGGGCGCAAAGAGCGCGTACGTGCTTTAGGCTGTAGCGTACGTTCCTTAGCCGAAGAGGGTAGGGTAGTGGTCGCACTTCCTTCGGTACGCCATGCTTTTATTTGTGCTTTATAGTCCTCTTTTAGCAACAGTTTGATAGCTTCACGTTCTAGTGTATGCGTCTTCACATCTTGCTCCAAGTTGGCATCTTTAGCCATCTCTTCTTGAAAGGCTGCTCGCTCTGTTGTACTTAACTTTCCATTAAGCAGCGCATCTATTCGTTCGCTGTTGTTTAAATTTTCCATTATACATTCTTCTGAATTCGAGTATCTGAAAACTTGACAATCTATTCAAATTATCAAATCCTCGAAATGAACAAATCCTCACTTAAAATAAGTTTAGGTTCGTTAATTTCATTTCTTTCATAAACTGCATTAAGTTGGCATCCTGTGCGATGGATTCTCGTAGACGTTTTCGACACTCAGAGGTGTTTTTCCGCGCCCGTTTTTCGGTCACATCCAATTGCGCGCCAATTTCTCGGTGTGAATAGCCCATCGCCCATAGCTTCAGGAAGTCAGGGCAGCGTCCGCGCATATTGCCCACTATTTTCCAGAGCCATTCGCGCATTTCGCCTGCCACGAAACTACCTTCCACATCGTCGCTGCCTACTTTTTCCTTGTCGTCATCAGTAATGCCTACTGTGCTGATGCCTTTTTTACTCGCAATATTGAGCCATTTGAATTTACAAATACCAAAAGCATAATTCTCAATCGAGCTACTGCCCTGATATTTTTGATCTATCAAATTGATAGCCAATTGCGATAAACTTTCTTGTATCAAGTCTTCGGCATCTTCTGTATTGCCACCTCTTACCCGCACGAAACTTTTTACTGTTCTATCAAAAGCATCGCAGCGACATAAGTCACGTAGCACTACATTAATCACTTTTTGCAGTTGTGCTCCACCCCTTTGTGAAGCCTCTAAAATTTCTTGTTTTGAATATCCTATTGGACATTTCATACGTATAGTGTCATTTTAAAAAGGAGTATCCCCCTTTTGTTATGATTTTCTTTACTGTCACATCTTGTCAAAGATATGTGGTTTTTAGTAGGGTTTAATACATTGTAAATTAATTTAATTTATAATGTATCAATGTGCCTTTATAATAGTCTTGAATGAAATTGTGATACGATTGTGGTTGGACTTTAGAAGAAATCCCAAGCAAAAATAATTTTTTTCGAGAAAAGGGGGAACACTTTTAATGTTATAGACACTATATCAATGAAAGCTATGAAGAAAGCAATCAAATGAAAACAAACACAACTGCTCCAAAAAACCACAAAAAACAACATACTTGAAGCAATCCAAATGAGAACAAATGGAGCATAGTCGCTCCACCAAATGAAAACAAGCATATGTTAGGAAAACGCCTTTTAGTTCTTTTGAGCTGAAAGGCGTTTCTATTTCAAGAATCCTAGTGCATCAAGCCGATAAAGTTGGTAATTATTTATAGGTTGATGCACTAGTTTTTCGATTATGCCAATAAAAAAAGCCACGAACACAAAAGCATTCGTGGCTAATTGGAAACGTAGATTTTATCCATTAATCCCTATCCGCCTCAATTTCCCAACGCGTACCACTCAAATTGCCTGATAGTTCTAATTTGTCACCGTCTAGGTTCATATTAAATTTGTCGCCATCAAAATCAATTTCCGTACCATCGTCACTAATTTCGTAGTCGGTTTCTACTTTGGAACTAGAGCCATCTACTGCAATAAAATCCCATTCGGATTCACCACCTATATCAGAGTCCGCTTTAAACTCTAGTTCAAAGGAGTTAAATATGAAATCCATTGCCTCTTCACCATCAACGGTAAGGGATTGTACTTCCCAAGTACCCTCTAAATCTTTGTTGGCTAATTTGTCTTTGTTGCAACTCGCCAAGCTCATGCTTAGACATAAAAATAGGATGGCTCCTTTTGCGAAATTTAGTGTAACACCTTTCATGTTGTTCTCATTTTTAATTTGGAAAAAAATCTTTGATTCAATTTTATAGTGTATTGGTTTTGAAAAGTGTTCCACTTTGAACACAAAAAATGTTGTAAAATTTCGTTCTCATAATAATGAGAGCCACATTCCCAAAAAAAAAGTACTTTTGTAAACGAGGCCTTTTTGCAAATAAACACACTATACTAATGTAAGCACATTTTTATACAAAAAGAGAAATCCAATGAGAACACTATTCTATACGCTTGTACTTTGTTTCATCAGTACCCTTGCATTTAGCCAAGATCCCGATCCTTCTTATGATGAATATTACGACGAAAATGCACAAACGGAATCTAGAGGTAGAGACACTCGCGCTATGTCTGATAGCCTCCGTATGATACGCGATGCGGTGCGCGATGTAGCTATGGGGGAAACCGATGCCCTAACCGAAGCGCGTATAAAGCGCAAATTGATTCCTGCCCTACAAGGATTTTTAGATACCGAATTCATGCGAAATTTCTATGATTTAAAGAAAGAGTCGGAAGGTTTGGTGGCTGCATTTAAAGCAGAACAAACAGAATATCACCCACGCGATGTACAGGAAGTAAAAACCGCTTATGAACAAGTTCGTTCACGTTTCAATACGAAACTAGTCTCGATTACCAATGACTTCAAAGACAAGAAGAAACAAAAAATTATCCGCGACGCGCCAGATATGTATTCGAGCAGCATGGGCTATGAAATGAATCAATTGAAGGATTTTTATGATAGCGTTTTTCGCCAGACCTTAGCTGACGTACGCGGTAGTAATATAGATGGCGCAATACCTATTGGGCTTATCATTTCGATGATAGAATTGGCGAGTGAGGTGGTAAATTATGTCATTACTTCCAATTACAATACCAAGCGCATGACACAAGAATATTTGGAAGAACACCTCATTCAACCGTTCGGATTTGCAGCTTGGGATGAAATTCAAGCCAGCGAAGGCGACATCTACAAAACGCGTATGAATGATGATATTCCACAAGCTGGCAATCAGGACTATGACGATCCTTTCTACAATGATGACCAAAACAACACTCAATCGGACACGACAGGCTACAACCTAAGACTAAAGAAGAAAGGAAATTAAATTTTTGTAGAGTTGTTGAGTTGTGGATTTGTAGAGTTGAATATTTCATTGTCAACTCTGCAACTAAACGACTCAACAACTCCGCAATTACAACCAAATTGAAAACATGCGTTGCTACACCATATATATATTACTATGCGCTTGCGTAGTCGCCTCCGCGCAGACGGATTATTCCACAGGTTTAGTCTTCGAGGATGAACGCTATGATGAGGTAAGCACAATTTCGAGCGAGATAGAAGGCTCGAAGGCAATGCCCTTGCGCGTAGACCTTACGCCTTATAGTCCATACATTCGTAATCAAGGCGAGATATTTTCTTGTGTCGGTTGGTCGGTTGGCTATGCCGCTTTGACGATTGAACGCGCCATCGAAAATAAATGGACAGACCGCGCCCAAATCACCGAAAATGCCAATTCTGCCCTTTTTATTTATAACCAAATCAAGCGAGGCGATTGTAAAGGCGGTTCGCAAATTACGGCTGCCCTTGATTTGCTCGAAAATAAAGGCGATTGCCTAGCAAATACTTTCGATTTTGATGTAAATGACTGCAACGCACAACCCAATGAAAACCTCCTAACACAAGCACAAGACTACCACATCAACAACTACCTCAAACTCTTCGATAAATACGATGCTTCGGAATTGAAAATTCAGAAAGTGAAACGTGTACTCGCACATCAAAAGCCCGTGATAGTGGGCATGAAAGTACTCCGCAATTTCTATAAATTAGAAGGCGCGCGCTATTGGTGGCCCGACATTGGCGACCAAACCTTTGCAGGTGGCCACGCCATGTGTGTCATTGGCTACGATGATGAACTCAAAGCTTTTAAAGTAATGAATAGCTGGGGCAAAAATTGGGGGAAAGGTGGCTACATCTGGATAAAATATCCGCATTTCGCAGATTACTGTAAATATGCCTACGCGATGTTTTTAGCCGAAGGCGAAGCCATTGATTTTGATAAAGAACCAGTTTCAAATCCAAGCATTGCCGCGAATATAAAATTAGAACGTCCACAGCAAACACAAGCCGTCGCGGAAGCGCGTCCATTACGTGCAATGTCAGGCACATTTGGTTTCCAGAAATTTGTAGGCTGGGGGAGTGATAGCAATCCAAATTTTGAACGCGCAGCCGTACAATTGGAAAATAACACCTACAACTTAGTAAATGGCGGCAAAGTCGGAGACCGCTTCCAACTCCTCGCCGAAACGGGTTTTGATGATGGCTATGTCTACGTTTTTAGTGTGGATGCTGTGGGAAAGACAGAAGTGCATTTTCCAAAAAAAGAAAGCTTGAATAAGAAATTTAAAGGCAAAAACGAAAGCGCGATTCTGCTATCAGGCGGCTCAAAATTGACCATTCCAAGCAAAACAAAAGTGCTAAAACTCGCAGAAGTAGGCGATGATTATTTGATAACGCTTTTTTCGCAGAAGCGTATCAAACCGAAATACATCCGCTACCTCTGCTTAGAACTCAGCGACCAACAAGAAAATATGGCAGCGACTTTGCACAAACTTCTAGGCAAACACCTCATCCCTGCTGCCGATGTGACTTACGATATGGAAAAGATGCGCTTTTCGGTGCAAACGCGCAGCAAAGGCAGCATCGTACCAATGATATTAAAAGTAAAAACGAAATTATAGTTGAACCACATAAGGCATATTCAGTCTTATATGACCTTATATGCCTTATGTGGTTCAGAAATAAATCAACTATGAACCGAATAATAATCTTCTTCTTTCTTCCTCTTTTTGCCCTAGCGCAGCCCACAACTGTCGACTGGGAAAATACCTTTGGCGCAGGCTCAAATGATAAATTTCATGCCGTCATTGAAGCAAGTAATGGCTATATCGTAGCAGTAGGAGAGACCTCCGTGAATAAGCGCGGGAAGGATGGCTTGCTCGTGATTTTGGATTACAGTAATGGTCAAGAAATCGCTAGACAGACTTATGGCTATGCCAAAGATGATGTACTAAAAGACGTAGTGCAAACCGACGATGGGCATTTCGTGATGGCAGGTTATTCCAATTCTTCGGGTAAAGGAAAAACCGATGGTTGGCTCATAAAAGTAGATGAAAAAGGCAAAGTCGTTTGGCAAAAATACTATGGCACGGAGGAAGCCGATTGGTTGGCAAATCTCACCACGACTGCCGATGGCAACATTCTAGCTGTAGGCAAGCGCAAAGACCAAGCAATTTGGCTACTAAAAGTAAAAGAGAAAGCGGTGATGTGGGAAAAAGCATGGACGGACAAACCACAATACACCAATGTAGAAGGCGTAGTACAAGGCAAAAACGGCGATTTTGTATTGACAGGCAACACCGAAAAAGCCAATGGCGTAGACCGCGAAGACATCTGGATGGCACGTGTAGATAAGGATGGAAATATGCTTTCTGAAAAGGTGTTCGGTGAAAAAGGTTGGGAGTCTGCAAGTGATATTATTGCTACCAATGACAGCGGTTTTGCGATAGTCGGCAATACCATTACAAAAGGCAGTGGCAAAATAGATATGTGGCTTTTGAAACTCAATGCCGCAGGTTTCAAGCAATGGGATAGAGCCTACGGTGGCCGCGACGAAGACCTCGCCAATGGACTCACCCAAACCTCGGATGGAGGCTTTCTGATTACTGGGCAAACCCTCTCGCATGTACGCGGTGCGCGTGAGTATATTTCGCGGATGCTAAAATTGAGTTCGGGCGGTGATTTGCAATGGGAAAAAGACTATGGCAACAAAAAGAACGACGACGAAGGCAGCGCGATACTAGAAGTCCATGACGGCAGCATCGCTTTTGTAGGAAATACGGCTTCGCAAGGCAGCGGTGGCAAGGACGCTTGGGTGGTCAAGTTCCAAAAAGCAAAACCCAAAGCCCTCATTGGTGGTGGCGGCAAAGGCACGTATAGTGTTTCGAGTACACGCCTTTGGCTAAACACCGAAGATGGCGAATTGCAACCCAATCAGCGCAGCTTTTTATCCTTTGAATTATCGAATAAAGAAGACTTCGACTTCCCAAATGTATCCGTGAAAGTGCAAAATAAGAGCAGTGTCAATCAAGACGTAAACTTTTGGGAAAACACCTATCTCGGCGACCTAAAAGCAGGGGAGACGCGCATCGTGAAAATTCCTGTTGCTGCTGGACAAGTTTTAGAAACAGGCGATAATCCTCTACAATTAAATGTCTTTTCAGAAAATGCGGCATTGGCGAGTTTCGATGGCATTTTAAAAACCAAAAATCCACGCCCTGCCACGCTCGTTATCCGCGATTCGGATGTTACGCGCGAAGGTAGCACCGAATACAGCCCAAGAACCATAAATGTAGAAATCGAAAATGTTGGCGACTATACGGCTTCGGATGTGCGCGTGACTTTTTCTCCACCGCAAGGAGTGCAAGGTTTAGGTACGACACTAATAGCTTTAGGCGAAATTCCACCACGCGTGACGCGATCTGCGACCTTCCGCGTACAAAAAACGGTACAATTTGGAGGTACAATAGCAGATGTACAATGTCTAGTGGAAGACAGTAATTTCAGCCGTACACGTGAGAGCATTAAAGTATCCTTCGATGAAATTATACAAGGCGGTAGTGAGCAATTTATCCTCTTTACACAACCAAACGAGGCAAAGGTAAATGTACGCCAACTCGATTGGGATTTGCCTGCCTTTCCCGTACAAGCGACCTTTGGTTCATCCACCCAATTACGTGCCGAAGCAACGACCGTGCTTATCAACGGTACGCCTTTGGATAAGGGCAAAATGGATGAAGAAGACCTTTCGCCTCCTGCGAAAAGCGGTACGCTGAATTATTATGCTTATGAAAATTTGTTACAACTAAACGAAGGCAAAAACCGCATCACGATTCAGGTACAAACGCCACAAGGAACGATACAATCGAATGAAATTATCGTGAACTATGTGCCGCGCAAGCCGAATTTGCACGTATTGGCAATCGGTGTGCCGCATAAAGATTTGAAATATACCAGCAAAGACGCGCAGGATTTTGCCACGCAGTTTCGCGGACAAGCAGGGGAGGGGAGAGCCTA
>JAHDCQ010000360.1 GCA_020629845.1 Saprospiraceae bacterium
AGGCTTACGCTTCTCTCGAAAGGCTTTCAGACCTTCCTGCCCATCCTTAGTGCCAATAGTTTTCATCAGCATCTCCATCAAGTACTGATGCTCGGAAGCACTGGGCTGAATATGGTCAAAAGCCTCTAATCCATTACGAATTGCGGTTGGGCTGTTTTGTTTTAGTTCTTCTATCACAGTTTGCACAGCCTCATCTATTTTATCTACCGTCGTCACTTCGGAAACTAAGCCATAGCGTTCCGCTTCCTTTACAGGCAAATTATAGCCACGAATGCACCAGTCCAATACTTTGCGGGCAGGCATTACTTTTAGCAAAGCCGCCATGACTTGCATCGGGTACAAGCCACGTTTCACCTCGGGCAAACCAAATTTTACATCGTCCTGTGCAATCACAATATTCGAGCCTGCCAAGAAGAAAAAACCACCAGCATACACATCGCCTGTGATTTTTGCGACGGTGGGCTTATAGACTTTATTGAAGAGCTCGCCTATTAGTACCTGCCCATTGGGTGCAGCTATGGTCGAGTTATGTTCTTCTGCAAAACCTGCCATTGCTTTCAAGTCGGCGCCTGCACAAAAGACATTACCTTCTGCGGCTAACACTACTATCCAGATATTTTTCTCGAAATGGGCATAGTGCATTGCATACGCAATTTCGTTCACCATCTGCGGGTGCAAGGCATTTTTTTTCTTAGCGCGGTCGAGGGTAATATGAAGTACATGTTCGCTTTCCTCTACTCGAATAAAGGCAAATTTTTGGGTGTGTATGTCGGCGCATTGTGCTGCGGTATATAGATTCATACTATTCTTAATTCTTGTTGCAATGTAATTTTTTCGGCAATGCTGGGGTAGTGTTCTATCATATTTTGGGCAATAAAATCGAGCGGCAAATCCTCGAAATGTCCATAGTCCTCCAGATATTCCATAAACGCCTGTCCTTCTCGATTGTATTCTTGAAAAATAGAATCATGTGCTCCATCAAAATCTAGTGGCGCGACTTTACATTTTTCACATAGTGTTGCATTAAAAGCAGGCGAAACTTTTAGCCATTTACCATCTAAGAAAATATCAACCATGCCATGTGGAGTGAGTTCATTCGTACCAAATTTTTCGGTGAGTCGTTCTACTGCGATATGATTTTTGACTTTTGCCAAGTGAATACGGGCAGGGATACCCAAAGCCCGCAAACAAGCGATCAGCAAAACGGACTTATCAATACAATGCCCATCTGACTTTTGAGCAATATGACTCGCCCGAAATTTCTTTTTTTCAAAACTGATATGATAGGGATTGTACCGCCAACCATCTCGAATTTTTAGATAAAGCTGCATGGCTTTTTCCTTATCCGTCAGAGTATCCGTTTGGAATGTTTTGATGAGGTTTTGAATACTGGCTGCTTCAAAATCAAAGAAATAAGTAGCTGATAAGTAGTTCATATATAGTTTATATGAATGGCAATTTAGCGAAATTTCGCTTAATGGACTAATTTAGTAGCTACAAAAAATAATGACCAATGTAAGCACTCAAACGTTCTAGAGAAATAAAATAAATTATCCTATTTTGCGAAACTTCGCTAAATTGCTTCCTCAACGCATAGAGATGAAAATTCGACCAATTCATAGCATACTGATTGCCAATCGAGGCGAAATAGCTTCGCGTATTATTCGCACCTGCCGAAAAATGGGGATTAAAAGTATCGCTGTTTTCTCGGATGCAGATAGTGATGGACTATTTGTACGTGAAGCTGATATTGCTGTGCATATTGGCGAAAGTAGTCCGAGTCTTTCCTATCTTGACCAAAACAAGATTATACAAGTCGCTAAGCAGCAAGGCGCAGATGCAATACACCCTGGCTATGGCTTTTTATCCGAAAATGCGGGCTTTGCACAAAGCTGCGAAGATGAAGGCATTATTTTCATTGGGCCAAATCCGAAAGCGATCGAAGCGATGGGATCAAAATCGCGCGCAAAAGCCCTGATGCGCGAACATGATGTGCCTGTGATACCAGGCTATCAAGGCGACGATCAAAGCCTCGCTACCTTGATAGACGCGGCTAAAAAAGTGGGCTTTCCATTGCTGCTCAAAGCAACGGCAGGTGGTGGTGGCAAAGGAATGCGTATTGTGCATAAAGTGAGTGAGTTGGAAAAAAGTATAGCGGCTGCCAAGCGTGAAAGTCTATCTGCTTTTGGCGATGATGAATTAATTATTGAGCGATACATAGCCAAAGGGCGGCATATTGAGTTTCAGATTTTTGGAGATAAACATGGCAACGCACTCCATATTCTAGAGCGCGAGTGTAGTATTCAGCGACGCTATCAAAAAGTGCTGGAAGAAAGTCCTTCGCCTGTTTTGGATGAAGCCTTGCGCGAGCAAATGGGCGAGGCTGCCGTGAAAGCTGCCAAAGCCTTGAGCTACGACAATGCTGGCACGGTCGAGTTTATTTTTGATGATACAAGCCAAGATTTTTTCTTCCTCGAAGTAAATACACGCCTCCAAGTAGAACATCCTGTAACGGAAGAAGTGACGGGCTTGGACTTAGTGCAATTACAAATAGAAGTAGCAGAAGGTCGCGCCTTGTCGCTTCAGCAAGTGGACATTAAAAGCAAGGGCTATGCCATAGAAGCGCGCCTTTATGCAGAAGATGCCAGCAATGATTTTCTGCCTGCAACGGGTGTCGTGCGACATTGGGAAGTACCAGAAGTGGAAGGTTTGCGTGTAGAAACTGCCGTGCAAAGTGGGTCGGAAATATCCATTCATTACGACCCTATGATTGCCAAGCTGATTGTATGGGATAGCACTCGCAGCGGTGCACATCGCAAGATGGCGTATACGCTTCGTCACTTGAAGTGTTTGGGCTTGACGACGAATCAGGATTTCCTTTTGCATCTTTTTGAGCAAGTCGATATCAATGCGGGAAATTATGATACGCATTATATCCAAAATAAAGTCATGCTAGATGAGTTGGGTATCAAAACAACAGCACAACAACAACTTGCTGGTATTGCCGTCACGCTGCATAATTGGCAAGAGCGTGAAAGTCAGCGAAAATTGCTTCGATCTGTGCCCTCGGGCTGGCGAAATAGCCCATATGCACCACAGCAAGTGAGCTATTTGTTTGGCGATGAAGAAATTCTGATACAATATCGCGCGCAGGACGATGGTAGTTTCGAGTTTCTCCAAGCTGAAAATGCACACCAAGTAGAGTTAATAGATGTGGATGCCCATAGCGTTACATTTCGCTTGGATGGCATACAGTATAATATAGGTATTGCCTCAAAAAATAATGAATACTATACGCATAGTCCTGAAATAGGTAATCTAAGGCTGTTAGAAAAGCCGCGTTTCCCACAAAAAGAAGCCGAAAAAGTAAAAGGTGGCTACGAAGCCCCTATGCCTTCCCAAATTATAAAAGTACTAGTGGAAGCTGGGCAAGCAGTAAAAACGGGCGATGGTTTGATGGTCATTTCTTCTATGAAAATGGAAAATACCATCGAAGCCGATATGGATGGTGTGGTAGAGGAAATCTATGCTGCTGAAGGACAAAATGTGGAGGCAGGCTTTTTGTTGCTCAAGCTGAAATGATTGAAAATTGAAAATGGAGAATTGATAATGGTATGAGGGGCAAATACATTGTAATAAATATGTCTCACATCTAAAAATCTTCCATCTCAAATCTACAATAAAATGAAAGAAGCAGTAATTGTCTCCACAGCTCGCACGGGCATTGGGAGAGCTTATAAAGGCGCGTTTAATAACACCAATGCTCCAACTTTGGGCGGCATGGCGATTGCAGAAGCCGTAAAACGTTCAGGTGTTGCACCAGCGGAAGTGGATGATGTTATCATGGGTTGCGCTATGCCACAAGGCACACAATCGCCCAATATTGGACGCTTAACGGCAATTGCTGGCGGATTGCCCGTCACTGTGAGCGGTATGAGTATTGATCGTCAATGCTCTTCGGGCATGATGGCTATTGCAACGGCAGCCAAGCAAATCCTACATGACGGCATGAAAGTAGTAGTAGGCGGCGGATTGGAGTCCATCAGTTTGGTGCAAAACAAGCACATGAATTTGCATCGTATGATTGACAAAAATCTTGTAGCAATAAGCAGCGATATTTACATGCCTATGCTACAGACCGCAGAAGTAGTTGCCAAACGTTACAATATTAGTCGTGAACAAATGGACGAATATGGCTACCAAAGTCAAATGCGTACGGCGGCGGCACAGGAGGCTGGAAAATTCAATGATGAAATTATCCCCGTTACCGTAACCAAAGGTGTATTGAATAAAGAAACGGGCGAAGTGAGCTACCAAGAAGTGACCTTAGCAAAGGACGAAGGCAATCGTCCAGGTACCACCTTGGAGGCTTTAGGAGGTTTGCGTTTAGTAAATGAAGGCGGTGCTATCACGGCAGGGAATGCGAGCCAACTATCCGATGGCGCATCGGCTTGTGTGGTGATGGATAGCAAACTCGCTGAGCAACGCGGTCTTGAGCCATTGGGTGCTTATCGTGGTATTGCAGTAGCTGGCTGCGAGCCGGATGAAATGGGAATTGGACCAGTATTTGCTGTACCGAAATTGCTAAAAGCGAATGGTCTGAAAATGTCCGACATCGGGCTCTGGGAATTGAATGAAGCCTTTGCGGTACAAGTTATTTATTGCCGCGACCAATTAGGCATTCCTAATGAATTATTGAATGTGAATGGCGGGGCTATTTCCATTGGTCATCCTTATGGCATGACGGGTTCACGGATGGTAGCACATGCCCTCATCGAAGGCAAGCGTCGGGGCGCGAAGTATGTGGTGTGTACCATGTGCGTTGGTGGTGGTATGGGTGCTGCTGGCTTGTTTGAGGTGTATTAATGGGCTATCGTATGCACACTGTCTCGTCCTGAAAAAAGCTTACAGTGAAAAAATAGTCCTGTATAAGCTTTA
>JAHDCQ010000361.1 GCA_020629845.1 Saprospiraceae bacterium
ACCGTCAGCTAGAAATTTACAGAGGGAAAAATTTTGAATGAGTGAATAATTCTAAATTAGGGAGCATGCAAAAAATAACCTACCCACAATTTGGATTCGTTATTTTTTCAACTCGTTAGGCACGAAGAAGGCGCATAGCTGGTTCTGTAACTGATGAGTAACGACACGAGATGGAAAAAGAACAATACAAATGGGTAGGTTATTTTTTGCATGCTCCCTTATATTCGCTCATTCAGTCATTCACAACTCACTCATGGAGTATTTACGAAGAATCTAATTCATTGAGTGAGGTACGAGGTAAATAGGTGTCAAATATTAGGTATACAAAATATTGCCTAATACTGAATGCCTGATACTGAATACCCAAATGTATACACTATGAAAGTAGCAGTTGTAGGCGTTACCGGCTTAGTAGGCACGGTGATGTGTAAAGTCTTGGAAGAACAGGGGTTTCCTGTAAGCGAATTTATTCCTGTCGCGTCGGAGCGTTCCGTTGGAAAGACCGTTCAGTTTAAAGGTAAAGACCATACCGTTATTAGCATGGCAGATGCTATTGCAGCGCGTCCTGATATTGCCATTTTTTCGGCGGGTGGAAAAACCTCTTTGAAGTTTGCACCGCAATTCGCAGCAGTTGGCACAACAGTAATTGATAATTCTTCGGCTTGGCGCATGGATCCCACGAAGAAGCTAGTAGTGCCTGAAGTAAATGCTAATGTATTAAGTGCTGAGGATAAAATCATTGCGAATCCGAATTGTTCTACTATTCAAATGGTAGTGGCACTTGCGCCTTTGCATGAAGCCTTCGGGATTAAGCGTTTGGTAATTTCTACCTATCAATCCTTTACGGGAACGGGCATGCAGGCAGTAAAACAATACAATCTAGAACGCAAAGGCTTTGAGCCGCAAGCAGAGGAGATGGCATATCATTATCCTATATTTGAAAACTGCTTACCACATTGCGACATTTTCTTGGAGAATGACTATACCAAAGAAGAAATGAAACTGGTACATGAGACGCGCAAAATTCTCGGTACGGATAAGATGGGTATTACGGCTACTGCCGTTCGTGTGCCTGTGAATGGTGGACATTCCGAATCGGTAAATGTGGAATTTGAGCGTCCATTTGATATTGAAAAAGTAAAGCAAATACTACGCGATGCGGAGGGCATTGCAGTACTAGATGATTTAGAAAATAATAAATATCCCATGCCGCTCTATGCAAAGGATAAAGATGAGGTATTCGTAGGGCGCATTCGCCGTGATGCATCCATCGAAAATGGACTCAATCTTTGGATAGTGGCAGATAATTTACGTAAAGGTGCAGCAACCAATGCTGTGCAGATTGCTCAATATCTTTTGCAGCATAAGTTAGTGGGCGAGGCGGCTATGGCAACTGCCTAATGTCAATCCATAGGTGAATTGACAATTTAAAATTGACAATTGACAATGATTTTATACTTGATCGTCAGTTGTTCATAATTTAAGTTTCGATAACTTATTTTTGTCTAAGCACTTACTTAGAATTGTTTTATTGCAGATCGGATATGTCGTTTTTAACAAAAACGACATATCCAGTCTACAATAATGAGCTGTATCAATTTCTCTTATTTGGATTGCCTTGATGCACTAGCGTAATAACTGCACCACACCAGCACCTTGTTCCGCCACACCATCCACAAAGTGGACTTGAGCTGTCCAGAAATAGACATCTGTAGGGGCAAGTGCACTTTTTACAGTACCATCCCAAGCAGTAGTTTGCTCATTGATAATGCTGTTTTTTTGCTCAAAAACTATATTTCCCCAACGGTCGAAGACTTGTAAATTCACTACTTCCGCAATACCCGATATGCCTTGTAGATAAAAAAGGTCATTAATACCATCACCATTAGGCGAGAAGGCAGTAGGAGCGTAAATATCGCGTTCAAACGGCACCTGTATGGCAATGCTATCTATAGCAGTACAGCCATATTGATCTTCTGCATAGAGGGTGAAAACAGTATTTTGCACGGGAGCTACCCTCGGATTTGGACAATCGGTACAACTAAAACCTGTACTAGGAGATGCTTTCCAGCTATAGTGCGCAATGGTATTATTGCTTTCTATACCTAAGGAAAAAGTGCGTCCTGCCTGTGCTTGGGTAGGGGCAGTAAGGCTAAACCGTAAAGGTTTAGGAATTGTAGTAATGTTTATGCTATCTATGGCACGTGCGCAAGTCAAAGTAGCTGTAACGCTATACGTGCCTGTTTGTGTGATCGGCAATATGCGGGTAGTATCGCCTGTGTTCCATTGGTAATGTGCATTTTCGAGTGTAGGAGATAGATAAAGCTCTCCCGTTTCGCACTTAAGGTCGAGATGATTGTCGAGTTCTAAGAGCTTGGTCGTGCGTACCTCCCAAGCAGCTTGTTGTTCGCTTATTGGAATGTGATTTATAGTACCACTTAAATCCCAATTGGATAGATACTGTCCTTCGGCAAATTCATCCGCCTCTACCCTCAGAATAATAGTATTCGTATCCAGTAACAAGTCGGCGCGCTCTAGCTTAAATACATTAGTACCTACTCCTGAACTTGTGCCTGAAAAGGGTTTTTCTACAATCTCTATAATACTAAAATTGGACGGCAGGCTATCCACAAAAGTAGTCCCCGAACGCGCACTAGCGGTGTGGTTAATCAAGTCGTAGCGGATTGTAAATGCTTCGCAGGGGGCGATAATCGCGGGTTGTACTTCCTGTGCTATTTGCACACTATACGGGCAAGCGCAAGCATCTGTAAGACCACCTGATGGGATATTTGCCTCTAAAGGCGTGATAATGCCATTCAGTTTATTGATATAATAGAGCGTATTATCGGAAGTAGTGCTACTCCCACCTATGCCATAAAGTTCGCCAGCCGAATCGAAAAATATCGAACCAATGCGCCCAACGCCCGACTGGGTTTGGGCAAAAAAATTGGTGATAAATCCATCACTCAGGCGCAGAGAAACGAGCTTGCGTGTACTTCTATCAAAACCATAAGCAGTACCACGAAGCGGATCTAGACAAATATCATCTACCGAAGCATTAAAGTCATTTACTATCGAATTTACTCCCGCATAATGTCTATCATTATACAATTGAATGGTATGAATGAGTTCATCTTCTAGACTTTGCTTATCTTTTCCAATAACGACTAAATGCCGCCCCGAAGGATGTATAGCACCTGCCGTATAGAGGAGGGCTGTATTCAAAGCTTCGGGCAGTCCTAGTACTTGCACATTACCCTCGGCATCAATTTGTAGAAGTTCGTAAGTATTTGCATCGAGGGCATAAATGCGTTGATCTATAAAGCGGTAAGCAGTTGCTGTGATGCTGTGTGGTATACCAGTTCGCACGAGTTCGACTGTGGGGGTTGCGCCAAGCTTTATACGATAGAAATCACTTGAATTGCTATTGGGTTTGGCCACAAAATAATACGCATCTCCATTACAAAGCACATCTTGCGCGGCCGAAAGCAACACAAGGTGTGAGAAAAAGAACAGATAGAAGATACGCTTCATATCATATTACTATATATTTCAGATTTCGGCAGACTGATAATATGCTCGCCAAAGTGAAAATGCTTGAAACATAAAATATATAATTCATTGTCATTCAATTTTCAATTATCCATTTTCAATTTGGCGAAGACATGTTTAATATAATCCTGTTTCCTGTTTGCCCGATTTTAGACCATTGAAACTCCAATCATATTTATCCAGATTGGTTAAACCTGCTTTTAGCAAGTCAATAGTAGCACGTATGTCGCTCTTATGTACCATCTCAATGGTTTGGTGCATATTGCGGAGTGGAATCGAGACAGCACCTGCTATAGAACCTCCTTTACTAGCGCGCTGTAGCGCACCGGTATCCGTACCACCTGCTGGCAATACCTCAGGCTGCCACGGAATCCCCTGTTCAGCAGCCAGTTTTTTCAAGTAGGCGACCATTCTAAAATCGCAAATGGTGGAGCCATCCTTTATTTTTATTGCTGTACCTTTCCCGAGCCGCGTCACCATTTCGTGCGGTTGCGCGCTAGGCGTATCGAAGGCAATTGTTACATCCATGCCAAAGCTAAAATCTGGATTATAACCATTGGCCACAGTCGTCGCGCCTCGGAGTCCTACCTCTTCTTGCACCGTGAATGCCCCATAAATATCATAAGGTACACTTTCTTCTTTTAGCTCTCGCAAGGCTTCAATAAGAATAAAAACGGATACACGGTTGTCGAGCGATTTACTATTCACACATTCCCCTATTTCGATAAGCTCCCGTTCTCTAGTAATAGTATCACCTATGGAAACGTACTTTTCTACTTCTGATTTTGGCAAGCCTACATCTACGAAATAGTCAGATATGGGTACTACTTTTTTGCGCTCCTCTGGCTTCATGATGTGTATAGGCTTTGCACCCATAATGCCTATTAGGTCTTTAGTGCCATGCACAATTACGCGCTGTGAGGTTAAGGTCTTAGGGTCGAAACCACCTAGCGTAACAAATCGGATAAAGCCCTCTTCGTCAATATGCGAGACCATAAATCCGATTTCGTCCATATGCGCGGCTACCATAGCGCGTTTAGGGGTTTTCCCTTTCTTGATTGCAATCACATTGCCCATGGCATCCAGATGTACCTCATCTACTAGAGGCGTGACTTCCTTTACGACTAACTCTCGAATGCGTTGTTCATAGCCAGGTGCGCCAGGTGTAGCACAAATGGTCTTTAGTAATTCAACATTTATCATTAGCACAGTTTTGCTCAAATAATAGCCTAATCTGAGTTCCGTTAATTATTTCACGATTCATAGCGTAAAATTAAAGGAAACAAAAATATAAAACTATTCTTCAAACGGGTAGAAGTGAGCAAGGTATTCTACAGAATATCAATTGTTTTGATTTTGATTTGTAACTATTTA
>JAHDCQ010000362.1 GCA_020629845.1 Saprospiraceae bacterium
GCTTGCTATACAAAGCCACTTGGCATATATGAAGAAGCGAATGTACCTGCCGCACCCGATTACGCACAAGAACGCTATTGGGCAGCCCTTCCTACTACTAAAGATAGTGCCGATGTCATTCTCGACCCTAGTTTAGAGGATATGCAAGCAAGTTCGCAAGTGGATGTATTTTGGTTGCACCCAACCACTTACACAGGAGGTTTAGGCAAGGATAATCGTATGTGGAATGCCCCTGTAGATGATGCCGACTTGAATAAAAAAACCGATGCTTCGAGTATCAAATATCAAGCTTCTATTTTCAATGGCGTGGGGCGAATCTATGCGCCGCGTTATCGCCAGATACAGTTGCAAGTGTTTGGGGAATTGCGTACCGAAAAACGCACACATGCCGAAGCAGCAATGGCAGTAGCCTATAGCGATGTGAAGCGGGCCTTTGAGTATTATATGAAACATTACAATCAAAAACGCCCAATTATTATTGCTTCGCACAGCCAGGGTACTGTGATGGCAAAACAATTGCTCCAAGAGTTTTTCGACGGGCAAGCCTTACAAAATCGCTTAGTGGCTGCTTACTTGGTAGGTATAGAGGTGGATAAGGACTTTTTTCAAAAGATTCCGCTCTGTGCAACAGCTACTCAAACGGGCTGTTTTTGTAGTTGGCGCACCTTTGCAGATGGGCATTTGCCGAAACGCTACCTCAAAGAAAATACGGCTGTAAACAACCCTCTAACTTGGACTACTGACGGAACACCTGCCCCTAAAACGAGTAGCAAAGGTTTTATTATTGATGCTAAACATGGAGCTTATGAAGGACTCATTACTGCCAGAGTAAGTGAGCAAAATGGAGTACTTTGGATAGAAAAGCCAAAATCACCTGCCAAATTTCGCTTAGTGACGCGTAAGAATTTCCATATCGGGGACTACAACTTATTCTATATGGATGTGCGCGCGAATGCACAGGCACGGGTAGATGCCTTTTGGCGGTAGGCTTGATCTTTGTAGCTATCTAGTATCCATATCAAAAGTAACAAAAAACGCCTAATACCAATCTTACAGTGTGTATAACAAATTGCACTTTTTCGCCTGAAAAATTTACAATGTATGTTTTTGCATACGTCCCCCACCAATGAATTGGTGGGCTGAATTTTATCACGAAATAGTTTTAGCCCACCAATTCATTGGTGGGAGAAGCAAATCTTACAATTGTGCAATTTGTTATACACACAATCTTACATTCAGCAATTTCCGATGTAAGCTTTTTTTAGAACGAGACAGTTTATTTCTTAGTTCTCAGACAAATACAAGTCAAAAAATATTCAACCATTCCCTATTTTTGCCATCAAATTTTCCTGAACACATAATACAAATACATGAATCCACGCTATATTCCACTAATCGCAACAGCCACTACTATACGCCCAAACAAGATTGAAAAAACACTTGCTCTCCTAAGCGAAGGCGCAACTATTCCTTTCATAGCCCGCTACCGCAAAGAAGTAACAGGCTCTCTGGATGAAGTGCAAATAGCCGCTATCCAGAAAGAAAATAATCGCCTCACCGAACTCGATAAACGCCGTGAAAGCATCCTGAATTCTATAGAAGAACAAGGCAAACTCACGCCCGAACTGCGCCAACGCATAGAAGCTACTTGGAACATGACCGAGCTAGAAGATTTGTATTTACCTTATAAAAGAAAGCGCAAAACCCGTGCTTCGGTAGCGAAAGAGCGCGGGCTAGAACCCCTAGCCCAAGAGCTTTGGCGGCAGCGTAGCAATGACGTGGAACATCTAGCAGGAAAATACCTAAGCGATGATGTACCCAATGTGGAAGATGCTCTACAAGGCGCGCGCGACATCATTGCAGAGCAAATGAGTGAAGATGAAAAAAGCCGTACCAAAGTCCGTGCTGCCTTTAAGCGACACGCTACCATAAAATCGAAAGTAGCACGAGGGAAGGACGAGGAAGCGGCTACCTATAAAGACTACTTTGAATTTGAAGAAGCCTTGAAGCGGATTCCCTCCCACCGCCTATTAGCCATTTTGCGTGGCGAAGGCGAAGGTTTGTTACGTGTAAATATTGGCCCTGATGCAGAGGAAACAGTCTATCAGTTGGAGCGTATTCATCTCAAGGATAATAATGCAGCAAGTCGGCAAGTACAGGAAGCGATAAAGGATGGCTATAAACGCCTTCTAGCACCGAGTATCGAGACGGAATTTCGCAATATTGCTAAAGAAAAAGCTGACGCAGAAGCCATTGAAGTATTTCAAGAAAATTTGCGGCAATTGCTCCTTGCCGCGCCACTTGGTCAGCAGCGTGTGTTGGGCTTAGACCCAGGCTATCGTACAGGCTGTAAGTTGGTAGCCTTAGATGCGAATGGCAACTTGCTCAATAATTCGACTATTTATCCGCATCCTCCACAAGCGCGCTATGTGGAAGCTACCGAAAAATTGAAAGATTGGGTACGAAAATACGAGATAGATGCTATAGCCGTAGGCAATGGTACGGCGGGTAAAGAGACGCTTGCATTGTGTCGCGCTACCGATTTTGGGCGACCTATCGAGGTATTTATGGTGAATGAAGCGGGCGCGTCCATCTATTCAGCTTCGGAGGTGGCACGGGAAGAATTTCCAAAGCATGATGTGACTGTACGCGGTGCAGTTTCCATCGGTCGGCGCTTGATGGATCCTTTAGCGGAGCTCGTGAAGATTGATGCAAAATCCATCGGTGTAGGGCAGTATCAGCATGATGTAAATCAGGTGCAATTGCGCGAAAGTTTGGATAGAGTAGTAGAAAGCTGTGTGAACGCTGTAGGTATCAATGTGAATACTGCAAGTAAATCGCTACTTACGTATGTATCGGGACTTGGCCCAACTTTGGCACAAAATATTGTGAATTTTCGAGCAGAAAACGGGGCATTCTCTTCGAGATCAGCTTTGAAAAAAGTACCTCGTATGGGCGCGAAAGCATTCGAGCAATCGGCAGGTTTTTTGCGCGTTCGAGAAGCCAAAAATATACTAGATAATACAGCAGTACATCCTGAAAGCTATCACATTGTGCAGCAAATGGCAAAAGATAAGGGCGTAGGCGTGCAAGATTTAATCGAACAAAAATCGCTTCGGCAGGATATTAACCTAAAGCAATATGTAACAGATACCGTAGGTTTACCCACTTTACAAGATATTCTATCCGAGCTTGCCAAACCAGGACTCGACCCGCGTGGCAATGCCAAGAGTTTCAGTTTCGCACAAGGCATTAATACGATTAATGACTTACAGATTGGGATGATAGTGCCGGGCATCGTGACGAATGTGACCAATTTTGGCGCGTTTGTGGATATTGGTATTAAAGAGAATGGTTTAGTACATATTTCGCAACTGGCTAATAAATATGTGGACAAGCCTGCGGATGTAGTGAAGCTAAATCAGGAGGTACAAGTAAAGATAATGGACATTGATCTCAAGCGAGGGCGTGTTCAGCTTTCGATGAAGGCGGTATAATTGGGTTAAAAACCCTATTTTTGTGGTATTATTGAACTCATATTTGTGCGTGTGAGTATGGAAAAAAATACTAAGCTGTTAAAAAAGCTCAAATTCAAATCATTTGAAGCTGCCGAAATTGCTAAATTTTCTCCCGATGATAGAGCTGCTTATGAAGAAAGTTTGAAATATTATAGAGACATCAAGAATGTGGTAGATACTTCTAAGCAAGAAGGCTGGGTAGAGGGTAAAATAGAAGGACGAGCAGAGGGTTTGACAGAAGGTAAAATGGAAAAAAGCCTAGAAATTGCCAAAGAAATGAAAGCAGCAGGAGAAACTATTGAAAAAATTATGAAGTATACACAACTCACCAAAGCAGAAATCGAAAAGCTTTAAGTCGTGAAAAATATACTAGACTATTCCGAACAATTTGGACAAGATGATAAGGTGTTCATCATCAAATATTTTTCTTTCGAGTCGCAGGCGCGTATTTACGCAGCTCGCCTGAAAGATGAAGGGATTCCCTGCTTTGTTTCTAATAGTCATGTCGGGACGGCTTTGCCGCTAGGTGGTTCTGCTAATGTTGCACTGCATGTGAAAGTCCAAGATGCGGAACGCGCACAAGCACTCCTGCGACAGATGGATTATCAGCAACGCACAGGGAGTGCGCAAGATTTCCGAGAAGCTACCTTAGAGGATATTGAATATGAGCGGGAGTTGCATGAAAAAACTGACTACCACTTTTGGTGGTGGATGGCTATTATAGCTATCCTTACGATATTGCTCGTATTGCGGACTTATCTACGCTGATTACAGGA
This sequence comes from Saprospiraceae bacterium, assembly GCA_020629845.1. GTDB lineage: Bacteria > Bacteroidota > Bacteroidia > Chitinophagales > Saprospiraceae > JAAUTG01. The sequence goes on from JAHDCQ010000362.1 coordinate 4,295, forward strand.
TCATCTTATTAGACTTTGGACAACACCTCTAGCGTCTCAACAAGCTTGAGTGCTGTAAGCTTTGGTTGTAATACCAATTTTTCGAGTCTCACTTGCTGAATTTTGAGAACTTATTAAGTCGCGAGATGACAGCCATTTCTAAATGACCGTCATCTCACTAGTCAAGCGTCCGATGGCTAAACCTCAAAAACTCACCACTGAACTCGTCATCACCCCCAAATGATTGCGATGCCGAATGGTCACAAAACCTGATGTAACGCCCAAGTCCGTAAATGCCAAACCTTCTCCGCCATTCAAGTCGAGTACCATGCCATCTTTGCGGAGCAAACCTGCTCGTGTCGCAATGACTTTGGTATTGTCGCTTGGGTCGCGGACTTCCATCAACACCCAATCTACCACATCGTCAGGCAAATCTGCTGTTAGGACGCATTCGATACCTTTATGATTGTAAGGTGCGCCACTAAATGGATGCTCGACAGGAAGCAGGTTGTTATTTTGTAAAGCGGTATTCATATCCGTGCCATTGTGTGGGCCTTGCAGCAGCACTTTCGCTTTGATGGAGGTCGAATTTGGGCAAGCGAAGCCACCAAAATATTTACAAATCAGGAAGTTGATATGGTCTATATT
>JAHDCQ010000363.1:0-1911 GCA_020629845.1 Saprospiraceae bacterium
ATTAAGTCTTGATTTTTTTGGTTCGTTTTTTTATCAAGAAAAAAATGAACATGTCTCTTTTGCAAAATGTCCATTAGTAAGTTCGTGTCTCTTATCTCACATCTTTAAATCTGTCTATCTCATTGCTATAAGCAATCAAAAGCAGCAATATAGGCTGGCTTTTTACACACTTCAGCTAATTCCTCTTCCGAAAATCCATAGCCATTCATTACCACACTTGCCGAGATAGGAGCTTGAATTTTTCGCATAAGTCCCCATTGATTGAGTTGCTGCAAAGCGGTATATACTTGACATTCTTCGTCAAAAAGCATAAGGGCAGCATATACGTCACTCATTTTCAAGCTACTCTCAAATAAATCTAGCAAAACGGCTTCTCGCCCTGCTTTACAATAAATGCTACTAAAGGCTAAAAAGCGATATTCAGGATGAAATATTCGATTGGCAATAGGCAAATAGGGTAGGGCATTCAGGAGGAATTTATCCGTCCAAGCACCACTCAATTGATGCACACGCCACTCTACGCGATGCGCCTGTACGCCTGCTATGATTTCCCCATTTTCTTCATAGACAACATATCGGTTTTTGTAGAAGGTCTTGGTAAAATGCACAAAATTATAGCTTTTGTAAAAGTCCTTTAATAGCTTCAAAATGTGCGGATATTCCTCCGGCTTTGCGAGGCGTACATTTGGATGTTTTTTAGGAAAAAGACGACTAAATAGCACACTATCAAAATGCCGCACCACAGGATAATCTATAAAGCGCGCTACTTTTTGGGAGCGAATATTGCGCCCTTCAATAAAAGCATAGCCCACATAAGGCGGTGGCAAAATAGAGGTGAAATAATTTTTCAATTGCTCAATCAGGAGCTTGCTATAGCCATGTCCTTGATAATCAGGGTGCATACAAAAATGGCGCACATAGTAGCTTTTTGTCCAAGCAGCATCGAGCCAAATTTGCCGCTCGCTTAAGGCACAAATGCCTATGATTGTTTCCGATTTTTTAAGTAGAAAAAAGTGTGGATTTATCAGTTTTTCGACTTTATCTTCTATGCCGCGTTTGGTGTAGCGCGGGCCATTTGTTCCCCACACCATTGTTTGCAGCAAGTCAATGACGGCTTGTGGTGCTTGAGTCTGCACATCAATACGGAGGTTTGCAGCCTTGTTTTCATAAATGCTGAGGGACATCCTCTTTGTTTTGAATCATATAAGGCATATAAGGCATATAAGGACACATAAGGACACATAAGTTTTGGCTTATATGAACTTATATGCCTTATATGGTTCAATAATAAAATTAACTACTCGAATCCTCCGCTTTCTTCAACTGAATAGCCTCAATAGCGCGCTGCTTCACTAGTTCATTGAACTTTGGAATATCATCATTCCGCACTTCTTGATAGGCATCCAATTGCTTATCAATCAGTCCAATCAATTCATCTTGTACCGCGCGCATCTGCTCCGTTGGTGGATATTCACCACCCGAAAGCGAGTTCAGATGCCCCAATTTATTCGTCAAGCGAATCGGGAAATTGAGCGGGTCTTGTCGGCTGCGATTCTTCGTTTGGTAGAGTTCTTCTTCTACTTTCGTCATTTTTTCATCAATCTCGTCAGCCAGTTCCAGCAAGTCTTTCATGCTTTCATCTTCCTTGTCAATACGCTCTGTATACGACTTGATTTGCTTCCGCACTTCCCGTATTTCTTCAATCGTTTCGTGTGCCTCCGTCACTTTTTCGCTGGTGCGTTTCACGAAATTGAATTGTGCCTCATAGTCTTCCTTTGTAGCAGGCGAACGCGGGTCTTGCAGAATTTCAAATTCCACTTCTTGCATTTCTTCACCTACACTTAGCTGTGCCTTATACGTGCCAGGTATTGCTTGCGGGCCATTCATAGATGCCCACCAAAGTACCATGCC
>JAHDCQ010000363.1:2011-4864 GCA_020629845.1 Saprospiraceae bacterium
TTAGAAGGCTTGCGCTGCCCGCCTTGCATCCGATAAGTTGGCATGGGTTGGTATAGATTAAAGTCGCGCTTTGCCACTTCCTCCGAAAGCTGATGCAGTACCGTCAAATCATCAATCAACCATACGCTACGTCCCTGCGTTGCCGCGATGAGATTATCATTTCTAAGTGCTAAATCCGTAATCGGCACTATCGGCAAATTCAACTGCAAAGGCGACCAACTCGCACCATCATCGAAGGAGACATACATGCCCGCTTCTGTACCTGCATAGAGCAAGCCTTCGCGCTTCGGGTCAGCCCGCACGACGCGCGTGAAATGCTCCATATCAATGCCGCTTACTATTTTTTTCCACGTCTTTCCGTAGTCTTCGGTTTTGTAGATGTAGGGTCGGAAATCACCCGTTTTGTAGAGCGTTCCAGCAATATAGCAACCACCGTCATTGAACGGGTCTGGCTCAAGGCTGTTTATCATCATCCATTCGGGCATATTGGGTGGCGTGATATTGTCCCAATTTTTGCCAGCATCGCGCGTAATATGCACGAGTCCATCATCCGAACCTACCCAGATCAAATCCTTCACGCGGGGCGATTCGGCTGCTGCGAAAATGGTACAATAATATTCTACTGAGGTGTTATCCTTTGTAATCGGGCCGCCTGATGGGCCGAGTTTGGTCGTGTCATTTCTAGTTAAATCGGGGCTAATAATTTCCCAACTCGCGCCTTCATCATAGCTTACATGCAAGTGGTTGGATGCCGTGTACAGTTTATTGTCGTGATGCGGAGAAAAGAAAATCGGGAAGTTCCATTGGAAACGATAGCGCATACCTTCCGCGCCATGTCCCATTGGATTGTCAGGCCATACATTGATGGAGCGCGAAAAGCCCGTTTTATGATCCATACGTTGCAAGAGTCCATCATAGCAACCTCCGAAAACAATATCTGTATTCTGCGGATGGATTGCCATATGTCCACACTCGCAACCTGCCGAACGTTCCCAGTCTTGCTCACCTATCGAACCGCCGCTTGTACGGTGCGGAATGCGTAGTGTGCTATTATCTTGCTGCGCTACATAAATGCGATAGGGAAAAGCATTATCCGTCGTCACGCGATAGAATTGTGCTGTTGGTTGATTGTAATAGGTACTCCAATTTTCGCCTGCATCGAAAGAGACTTGCGCGCCACCGTCATCTGCAATCAGCATACGTTGATTGTCTTCAGGTGCAATCCAAAGGTCGTGGTGGTCACCGTGTGGTGCATTATACATTTTAAAAGTCTTGCCACCATCTTTGGATTTGTGATAGCGTACATTCATTACATACACAATGTCCTCGTCTTGCGTATCCGCGTATATGCGTGTGTAGTACCAAGCGCGTTGGCGCAAAGCCCGTTCGCTATTGAGTTTTGTCCAAGTTTCGCCAGCATCATCGGAGCGGAACACACCGCCTTCCTTTGCTTCTATGATTGCCCACACTCTATCCGAATTGACAGGGGACACCGTCACGCCACTGATGCCGAGTGTGCCTTTGGGTAAGCCTTTATTTTCGCTGATATTTTTCCAAGTATCGCCACCATCGGTACTTTTCCAAAGCCCGCTGCCTTCGCCTCCGCTTGATAGGCTGTAAGGCGTACGACGAACGCGCCAAGTGGAGGCATACAGCACACGCGCATTGTTAGGATCAAAGGTCAAATCTACTGCGCCTGCGTCGGGATTGACGAAAAGGGTCTTTTCCCAGGTTTTGCCACCATCTTTGGAGCGATATACGCCTCGGTCTTTACTCGATTTATAAATATCGCCTAGCACGGCAGCATACACCAAATCAGGATTGCGCGGATGGATGCGTATGCGCGGAATATGACGCGAGTTTTCGAGTCCTGCCTTTTCCCAAGTCTTGCCCGCATCTACGGACTTCCACATCCCATAGCCCGAAGAGACATTCCCGCGAACAGTCACTTCACCGCCACCTACGTATATTACATTGGGGTCGTATTCACTCACGGCTACTGCGCCTACCGAGCCACCAAAATAGCCATCGGAGATGTTTTCCCAAGTGCCGCCTGCATCGGTGGTGCGCCATACGCCACCGCCTGTCGCGCCGAAGTAGTAGAGATTGGGCTTATTCGGTACGCCTGCTACGGCTGCCGAGCGTCCGCCCCGAAATGGACCAATGCCGCGCCATTGTATGGAATTGTAGAGCGACTCGTCATAAGTAGTGGTTTTTGTAAGCGGTGTTGTTGTTTTTGATTTTTTCGCTTTTTTAGTGCGTTGGGCTTGTGAAGGGACAAACAGACACAGACCCATTAGTAAAAATAGAGCAGATAATAATAGCTTCCTCATGTTGCGTAGTTTTCAAAACAAAATTCTGATTATATTAATTTGGGCAAAAGATAGGAAATGTGAGGGAAAAGGAATATGATTTCTTATTATTTTATGTATTCGGGGGATGTTCATTCGTTAATTTGGTGATAAATCGGATATTTTGAAGTGCTTCGCGGGCCATTATACAAAAGGTTTCCCTCTGTAAAAATCTAGCTGGTAAGTTAAATGTGCTAAGTTGGATTGATAAGCGCGCAGCGATTGTTAAGCCCGAATTGCTTGACTTGGGCTTAACAATCGCTCCTTCGTCGCGCTTATCAATCCTAAATCAGCTAGATACTTACAGAGGGATTTATTTTGGGCTATCTGAAAATGAAGTATAACAAATTGATTATGAAAACAATATGCTTTCGGAAAATTGGAAAAAATACTACTATTGCAACTAAAAAAAGACCACAGCGTTATTATTATAGCACTTAGCAAAACGATGCTATGTATTTGATAGTCAAGCTAAAGCAAGTGAGGACGAGTTAGAGCGCAA
>JAHDCQ010000033.1 GCA_020629845.1 Saprospiraceae bacterium
CTATCATAGCACAAACTGCTTTTGGTATGGATGAAGACCGCGAGCGCATCTTGGAAGCAGGCTGTAATGCGTATATTGCTAAACCAATTAAGCGTAATGATTTGTATGAACTCTTAAATCGGTTTTTGGCTTAGCCAAAGTTATGCATTTTTAAAAGAAATAGAATAAGGGTGAGTATCACAATTAAACCACCTGCTACCAATCTAAAATCTTCCTGATTAGCTTTGCGGCGGCGTTCATTGAGTGGCGTGTTGGCATTGGTATTAATTTGGCAATGGTAAGCAAAGCCTTCCTCTGTTTTTTCTATGGAAAGGTCTACGAGTTCATCGTCAATAAAGAAGGAATATTGCTTGGAGTCTAATACACTAAAGTCAATCACCATAATGTTCGTATTGCAATAAATCACTAAATGTCCCGTCTCTTCACCATGCGCTATACTTACATGATACGCTTTACCATAGTTGCCAGTATATGTCCAATGGAACTGATTCAAGTACAATACTTTTTTGATGCTGTGTAAATGCTTGGCTCAATGTTTGACTACTACTAAGTAGTGAGACAATAATAATCTAACAACTTCTTGGAAACTCTTTTTTCCTGACTTTTCGTTACAAAAACCATCACTATGCGTGAGCATGGCTCAAGTTTTTGTGCCTCAATTCAGAAAAAAATAGCACCCAATTAGTTGTCATCTTATTTTTGTCTCACTACTTATAACGCACAAAACGCTAATAGTAACACATCAAAAACCACCGATCATCCACACAGCATCAAATTTATAATGGATTGTCCTCAACAGAATGCTCTATTGCACTCCTTGTATTAGTTTAAGCCGCGATTCGTACATCCTTACTACGCGAGCTTGCCGGTGAGCGATGAGATTGAGCGTACGGAGTTCTTCTTTCCACTTGCTGTTCTCATCTGTTTGGATTTGGTGGTTACGTTTAGCTTTATTGATTTCTAGAATCCGACTTACGATAACGTCCAAAGCCGCTCTAGCACGAGCAAGCTTTTCGGTCAAAGTGCTTTTGTCGCTCATAAAACACGTTTGTAATAATGAGTTTTCAATCTTCTAAGCTAGTAGAGTCAGCACCATAATTTTGAATGCTGAATTAGAGAATTTTAAATGAATTAGACTTATTCAAAATTCAGAATTTCAAGTTTTACTATTTTCATGCAAGACTTGAGTACTTAAGCTAAAAAGACACGAATTTTACTATGTACCCTAATAAAGAAACAATATAAAACTTAATTTTGATTAAAAGTATTTATTAGAAATTAAATTTTATATTTTAATTGTTTTAAACCATAAAACACAATACAAAACTCTATTATGCGTTAGGATGTATTATTCATTCATTGCCTGAATAATGCTCGTTTTGTCAGCCGTTTCAATACCAGTATGGTCGTAAAGTGTATTGATAAGTTCGGTTTGAAATTGTGCCTCATGCTTACTATCCAAAGGCAATAGGTGTGCAACAAATTCAAGGATATGGAGCAACGTATCGCGCTGAATTTGTCCTCGCTCGAAGCGGCTAAGTAGACGTTGCAGGAGTTCTTTTTTCTTTTCGAGGCGTATGCTTGGATGCTCTTTCGTTTCGATAGCCATACGAGAACTTGCCACCACGAATGTCATAGGATTTTTGAATTCCCAAAGGTCATCAAAATACTGCTCGCGGACGGCATAGTTAGGCTGATTCATGCGAATTTGAGTATCGAGCATTTCGTATTCATAGCCGTTGATACTTGCAGGAATGGAGTTGGCCAAGAATAACACAAACGAAACCACAGGCAATGCATAATCCACCGATTCTAGTGTAGCGGTGAGGTCGCGGAAAAGCTGTTGCTCGAATTTGCGATTATCATAGCCACCGTATTCTAGCGTGAGCAGTAGCAATATTTTTTCTTGGTCTTTATTCAGCACTTGTAATAGCAAATTGTGCTGTGGACGTTCAGGATTGAGTTCCAATACGTTCGCAGGCGTGTCAAGAAACACAGGCGCGTGCGTATAGTCAATTATTCGAGCTAATTTCGGAATAAAAAAATATAGAAAGTCATGCAGTTCATCTGCTAGTAACTGCTTCCAATAGGTGGTGGTGTGTTTGCTATCGTTGTTGTTTGCCAAGTTGTTCAATTTTATGTAGCCATTTTTGACGATAACTATCTTTAGAATTGCGAATAGGCCCAATAGTAGTGGTACGAACAGGGCTGATGCCTATAAAGTGAAGCGTCAGTTGCTTTATTGCGTGATAACTCGGACGACCATAGCGCAGGCGGTAAAACCATGCAGGCTGGTCGAGTGTAGAGATAATACGCGCACTTTTACCCGTCAGAAATTTATCCCACCAAAGCGAATCTTCCCGTTTTTTGAAAGCAAAACCTGGCAGCAACACCCTATCCAAAAAGCCTTTAAACATTGCAGGTACTGAACCCCACCACACAGGAAATACAATAACTAAATGCTCTGCCCAGTTCATTTTAGCTTGTGCATCTAGCAAATCAGGTTCTAGCTCTGTACGCTTACGATATCCATATTGCAAATTTGGATTAAAATCCAACTCTCGAATGATGATTTCTTGTACTTCTGCCCCTGCTGCCAACGCCCCTTTTTTGTAGGCTTCGCTTAGGGCAAAGTTATAGCTTTCTTTATCAGGGTGCGCTTGAATGATGAGTATTTTTTTCATTTGTTGCGTAGTTTCGGTTAGGAATAATACAACTGGATAGTCACTTTGGTTGGCTTGTGAAGTGTGTAAATAAAAACGGACTAGTCCTCTTAATTGGTTTTTTTGTCTAAAATCAGTCTCCACCAATGAATTGGTGGGCTGAAAAGCGATAAATCCGAATAAAAAAGCCCCTTGCACGATACGCGCAAGAGGCTTTTTCTTTTATAATCAAATCCGTTCTTAGAACTTGATAGTAAACTCGTAGCTATCGTCATTATCACTAGCTGTAGCATTCACATTCGTACATTGTAGTAAGTAGTACTTACCAGTAGTTGCACCAAATACTGCGAATACATCACCTATTTGTACTGGGTCAGATACCAACTCATCGTTGGTGTTATCCGATGGATTTTCTAGCATATCGTTACCCGCTAAAGAAGCACCCGCTTCATAAGCAGCTAATACTTGCTCTTTATTTTCCACTTTGTCGAAGGTCAAGTTTTCAGCAACTCCACCCAAGTTAGCAAGGCGTACAATAGAGCCATTTGCACCAGAAATTTGTTGTCTCCAATTCACGTCAGCCGTCTTATCGAAATCAATACCTTCATCTTGTATTTCTGCTGACGCATCATTAGAACCTGTTCCCGTGCCTGTATCCAAGTCAAGTCCACCTGTACCAGAAGGACCAGCTTGATTGAGTAGTACACCTACTAATATTTGCTCTAGTGGCGTAGTTACATCCTCTTCTTCTTCCTCTTCAGGCAATAGCGTAGTGATGCCTAAAGAAATCACATCGGTCAATTTACCTTCATCCTCTACTTCAAAAGCGTAGGAATAGAAACGCTCTTCTTCTACGGCTGGGTCAGCTGCAATCGTGATATCGAATGTTTGACCCGTCTTATTGATGATAAGTTGTGGGTTGTTCGCTAAGTCTACACCTGCAATAGAGATACGTGCAGGATCAAGCTGTACACCATCTTCATATATGGTAAGCGCGCTTAAGTTAGACGTACCTGCAAGCATTTCCACACGTACTGCGAATGCTTGACCTACTTCTATTTCTGTATCTTTATTCAAAAAGTCATCTGCCTCTATGAAGCTAATTGATGGAGGTGTGTCCAATGGATCACCTGTTACAATTGGCGTATCTTCTTCACAAGCTGTGAATAATAGGGCAAATAATACTAGTAATGTCGTCGATTTAAAAAATAAATTCTTCATAATAGTTGATCAGGTTTTGTTTTATGATCAAATAAATGTGAGTGATTTGAATTTTTTCAATTCGTACACAAATAACGCCCTTTTAGACGAGGCTAGGTGCGTTTCGACACCAACTTTAACGAATCATTAAACCCTATTAAAGTCACACATAATCAGTACTTTATACGAAAAATACTTGTATTCACCATTGCTTTTGATGGCTAGATAGTTGTAATGACATAGAAAATTATTGCTAAGACAAGAAAGGCGAAAAAAAATTTTTGATTGGAAATTAAGATGGCTTTAAGGCTTTTAACGGTTTACGAAACGTTTCGAGTTTCGTAAACCGTCTATATTACAAATCTACATAATTACCCAAGTCCAGTGTCCAGTCATAATCATTGAAACTTAAGCTTGGATTTGCTTCACTCGGAATAGCTTCATAGCGACGCAGGTATTCGCGCACACCACTTAAGTTGCCGAAATCGCCCCGAAACCAACTAAAGAGTGCCGTCACATAGGCTTTATGTTCAGCAGCATCGTAGCGCGTACTAGCTTGCAAGTAGCGACGACTTGCTTCATCAAGTTGTGCATCTAGCTGCTCTGCGTCCAGTATAGGAATCGGCGGACAGCTTTTTGCACCGCAGTTGAGTGCGAAATGTACCCGTCCATCGCGTTCGCGGACACGTAGTTTGCGTTCCAATTCATCCACGAACCACTTTGGTAGGAAGCCCAGCGCATACTTCGATTGTGAGCCGCGAATAATGCCATGTTCTATATCATCGAGACTGAGTTCGCGCTGCACGAGTTGTATTTTAGTATCACTAAAAAACGCGCCTCGATTTTCAAAGCGTTCAGGAGCTTCCGTCAAAATAATTTGTACATAGGCATTGTAGATATTTATCCAGAAGGCTTTGCGTTTATCATCGGTATCCAAAGTAGCATTTAAGGTATTTAGTGAAACTTTAGCTAAACGTTCCTGTATATCTTTGCTAGGCTGATTATGACGCGCTGCCTCTAGGAGTTGTTGAGAAAGTGCTACAAAATCAGTACTTTGAGTATGCGCCATAATAGATACTAAAAAAGCGAAACAAAAGATTATTTTTTTCATATTGCAAATTTAGTAAGTGAATTGACAATGATTTTATATTTGATTGTCAGTTGTTTATAATTTAATTTTCAATAACTTAATTATGTCCGAGCACTTACTTAATAGAAGTCTGAAGGCAATGTCTTCGCCAAATTGAAAATTAAAAATGGATAACCGGCCTACTCCGCGAACGGGCTGGTTTTTAATTCTTCATTTTCAGTTTGGTGAATATATTAATCTGCCATTTTTTATCAAAACGACGACGCTTTACCGCAAGTTTGATTAAGCATAACACAATGCAACTAAGTATCGTAATTCCGACATTTAATGAAGCTCAAAATATCAGCGCACTCGTGGCCTACTTAGTGGCACATACTAAAGCCGAAAGCACCGAAGTTATTGTAGTAAATGCCTGCAAAACGACAGACAATACGGCTCAATTGGCACAGCAAGCAGGCGCGAAAGTATATGAATGTATGGATTGCTGCCGTGCTGCACAGCTTAATTTGGGAGCAGCGAAAGCTCAGTACGAAACCCTCTACTTTGTACATGCCGATGTGTTGCCGCCTAAGGAATTTATGCAAAATATCAGCGCGGCACTACAGGCAGGCTACGAATTTGGGTGGTTTAGCTATCAGTTCAATTCCTCCAGTCCTTGGCTAAAAATAAATGCATGCTATACACGTCGAGATGGCATTTTTGCAGGGGGCGGCGACCAAACTTTGTTTATAAAAAAAACAGTATTCAATACACTAGGTGGTTTCCGAACGGATTACCGCATTATGGAGGATTTTGAATTTGTGAAACGGGCAAAACGACAAGGTTTTCGCTATACCATTATCCCGAATGATGTATTAGTATCGGCGCGTAAATATGTTCAAAACTCCTATCTCAAAGTCAACCTAGTGAATTTAGTGATGTTTATCTTATTCTCCGTAAATTGTCCACAAACTATAATGCAACGCTTTTATCGAATGGCTTTGCATTGACGGCTGAGGGTAGACGGTCGCTACGCTCGATGGGGGATGTCTTTGGCAAACTGGATGGAAAATTTGCCTTCTGCAGATTTTTGTTACCGTCTACCTTCCAGCGCAGCGACCGTCCACCCTCAGCCGTATAAAAATCTCAATACTATTATGCGATGGATATTTGTTTTGATTGCCTTTAGTTTTGGCAATATAGTATGGGCGCAAACGGCTTTTGATGCCTTGCGCTATTCCTCCTTTGATGTAGAAGCTACTGCCCGAAATACCAGCGTAGGTGGTGCGATGAGTGGTATTGGTGCAGATTTTACCGTACTTAGCACCAATCCTGCAGGGCTCGGTGCCTTTCGCTTTTCAGAATGGACCATTACGCCTGCTTTATTTACTACCAACTCGCAATCCGAATACGTCAATGCCACAGAAAGCAGTGTACGCGAACGCCGCAAAAATCGCTTCATTGTACCTGGTTTTGGACTTGTGAATGTAAATAATAAAGAAACAGGTCGCTGGCGAAATATCAACTTTGGTGTGGGTTTTGTGCAGTTGCAGCATTTCACGCAAGAATTCAACTTTTCGGGAGAAGCGCGTGGCTCTATCGTAGATCGATTTTTAGATCAGTTGGTTGCAACGGGGAACTTCAATGACTTTGAGTCAGGTCTGGCCTTCGATGCGCAAGCTATTTATGAAGATAATTTTGGCGACTACACCTCGGATACGGAATTTAATCCCTCCGCACAAATCTTGCGTTCGCAGACGGTTCTTCGAAGTGGCTCGCAGGGAGAACTTGTAGTAGGTTTTGCTGGAAACTGGGATGAGCGTTTTTTGATTGGTGGTTCGGTAGGTTTTCCAGTAATCACTTATGAAGAGGAAAAAAGCTATCAAGAACGTGATAGTAAGAGTAGCATTCCATTTTTTGAGACCTTGGAGTTTCAAGAAGTGCTTAGGACTACTGGGGCAGGTATCAATGCTAAATTGGGAATTACTTATATGCCTACCTATCAGTTTCGGATAGGGGCGGCAGTACATACACCAACTGCTTATTCCCTAGAAGATGCTTTTAATACTAGCTTTAGTTACACCTTTACCAACGATAATGAGCAAGTTATTTCTTCTCTTCATCGCTCGCCTGATGGTTTGTTCGATTATAGACTGCGTACGCCCTGGCGATATATTGCTAATGCGGGCTATGTGATAGGTACATTAGGTTTTCTGACCGCCGAGGCCGAATATGTGAACCACAGCAAGTCGCGTTTCCGAAGTACGTCCAATGATGCTTCGGCGGATGATGCGATTTATCTAGATGAAATCACAGCCGATATCCGAAATCGCTTTCAGTCTACATTGAACTTGCGGGTAGGAGCAGAAATCGCTTGGGATGTGTTGCGTTTTAGAGGGGGCATTGGCTTAAGCACTTCGCCTTATGTGAACGAACAAATATGGAATAGAAAAATAGGCGTGGGAATAGGTTATCGTAAAAATCGTTTTTTTGCTGATTTAGCCTATCGCCTAGCACAAACCGAAGAAAGTTATTCACCTTATCTAATAGCAGGGGATACGCAACCAAATATTCAAAACCAATTCAATAACCAGCGTTTTATCTTGACCTTAGGATTTAAGCGATAGCATAAAAAACAGAACCTCTCTTCAAGAAGAGAGGTTCTATGACCTTTTTACGATAAATTCAGATAATCAAGCCCTTGAATAATAAAAAGCTTTTCACATACCTTTCTTGACTATCTATTTAAATAATCCTGACATCACAAATATAAGGTATAATGAATGCGAAACAAGGTTTATTAACATTTTTTTAACTTATATACCGATAAGTCTCTTTTATTTATTTTCCCAAATTGGGAATATTCTCATATTCAAATTTTAACCCTTTTGTAAAACATTGATTCTTAATAACACTTAAAACCTAGATGAAAAATTTAAATATAACCCGCACTAAATTTGAATAGTCACATTCTATGCCTAAAATGAGGTACTAATATTCAAATCATAGCCATCGAAGCGAGAATTGACAATATTATTCACCTTAGAACCAAAGCGATAATTGATGCCCACATAAGTAAAGTAATTAAAACTGGAATCTACCAAGCGAGTTTGCAGCAGCAAATCCTCCCGACTGATAGAACTTTGTGGCACATTGATACGGTCGCCTACATAAGAAAAATAGCCTCCCAGTTCAAAATTGAGTCCCTTAGTAATATTCCAATTGCCTACCGTACCTAGTGTAAGGCTTACATAGTTGGGCTGATGCAAATATTGATTCGAATATAGGTGTAAGGACAATTCGCCCCAATCTCTGAAGATGCGATATACCGCATCGAAACTATGTTGCAATACGGTTTCTTCCGTCTTGCCCAGCAAGGTTGTGTCAGCGTAATTATTATGAACTGGCCCGATTTTATAATACAAGCTCAGTTGTCGGGTAGAAGCTTCTTCGTACGGATAAAGCGAATATTCAATGGCAGGTTGCAGACGAATACGCCAATCGTAATTATTGAAGGTGGAAGAACTTACGCTAAAGTTTCCACCTAGCGACCAATTGGGCGCAAGGCTATGCACATAGCGACCATAAGTGCTATAGCTACGTTTGAAATTGGTAAATTCGCTTTCATCCCCAAAAATGAAGACACTTTTTTCATTGTAATAGCGATTGGATAGGAAAAACTTAGACTGTTCTGTTACACGATTAGCCGTAGCTTTGATGCCAAACTCTCGATTGCGATAACTCGACTCGCCATCCGCCATCCAAATGCCACCGAGGTTGAAGACCCAATTCTTCCACTTGTCTTCTTCAGGTGCGGCTTGCTGTGCATTGCCTTGTTTTATCTGAAAAGAAATATGTTCGCGCAAAGGCGTTTCTAGCATATAGGGTAACAGAATTTTGGCAATATGCTCTACCAATAAACTGCGCTGCTGTTGTTCACTACTTTGTGGTTCGGTGAAAAAGTGGAGCGTGTCGGTCTTACTTCTCCAACGCTGCACACCTGCCAACATCAGCGCGTATTTCTCGCCGCCTTTGCCTGTTTCTTGCTTCGCTATTTGCAGATAAACGTCCGCGTTTTGTCTATCCAATACATAATTCAAGTAGTTCAATTCGCGCTTTACGAACACTTCATCGTATTCAAAATTGGCATCTAAAAACACAGCTAAAGTTTCGCTTTGTTGCGCGAATAGAACTGTTGAACTACTTATTAAAAATACTAAAATTCGAGTGATTTCTTTCATTATTTTTCGCTTTGCAACTCTTTAGAAAAGAGAGCAGAGACCGTCCTATAGAACTGACAGAACAGAGATTATAAAAGCTTGATTTTCTAAGCTAATAGCATCTCTAGTTTAGCATATTTAATCTCTGTTCTCTCCATACCGATAATTATCGTGGATGGTCTCTCTTCTACTAAGTTATTTATCGGACACTTCCGCATTGATGCGCTCCATCATGGCATTGATATTTTGCTCTACTTTTGAATTACATGTAGATGACCAAGCATTGCCAGTTAGCTTGCCATTGCGAATTTTGTAGTTATAATTTTCTCCTTTTCCATTGTATGTCCAAGTAGCATTCGTGTTGGACTTGCCTAGAAATTCCTTTACGATGGCACGGACGGTTGCTTCTTTGCCCGTAGGAATATCCATGCGCTGTTGAATAGTAAAATTGCACGTACTAGAGGCATCATCAGAATGGGTGCGACTAGTACTCATACTAAAGCTAGATGAGCTAGTGCTAGGCGGTGTAGGCGGTTGCGGTGTTTGAGCTAAAAGACTCGTACTTACTAGAAAACTGAACAGAACAAACAATAGTGATTTCATGATTTTGCTTTTGTGCATTAGAAAATGAATACGATGCAAAGTTGGGGAGTTTTAGTAGAGGGGAGGGTTAATGCAAGGTTAACGGAGGGTTAATCGCTGGAAGACGAACTGAAAAGTCCTTACTTTAGAGGCATGAAAGCACGTTTTTGGATATTATTAGTAGCTATGTTGGCAGCTTTGATTGGCTTGTTTGTGCTGCAATACCAGTTGTTGCTCATCAGCTTTGATAGTGAGCGAAGCGAATTGCGCCGTGATATATCTAATACCTTGGGCAGCATTATCACATTAACTGTTGAAAATGACAAGCGGCCCTTCAATGTTCTAGATTCGTTGCAAGGCGCATTGATGATAGATTATAAAAATAAAGACAAGGAAAGCTACTATTATACTGATGCCATTGCTACCAATTTTATAGATAGTTTTAGTCAGGTAATAAGCCAAACGCTTCGAGATAGTTTCCCAGATTTGGATGCGGATTATGGTATTTTTTTGGAGTCTTTTTCAGTGGTAGATTCTCTACAACGTACAAAAAAGAAAATCGTGAATGGCGGCTTAAAAGTAGATTATCAACTACTAGGAACAATAGAAGAAGGCGCGAAAATTTTCTCAAATAGTACCAATAGCACCGTAAGTGATAGCCTGAAAGTAGTAATCAAAAATGGACTTACCATAAACAATGAACGCGAAGCCATTCTCAACCGCATGCGCTGGAAATTGGGGAGTACTTTCCTGATTGGTTTATTGCTATTGGGTTTTTGTGTGTATACCCTCTTCACCCTTTCCAAACTGAATAGAACACTAGCTAAGCAAAAGGATTTTGTGGATAATATTATCCATGAATTCCAAACGCCTATCACTAGCATACAGCTTGCCGCGAAGCAAGTACCACAGCTCGATTTACAGACTTTTATTATTGGGCAAAGTAAACGGCTTAGTCGCTTGATAGCACAGGTAAAAAATGGGCAATGGTCGGAGCAAAATCTACAATTGGAGCGCAAGGCAGTAGACCTTTATCCCTTCCTGAAAAAAATCATAGCAGACTATCGTTTGCAATATGCTTCGGAGGAAATAGACTTACGTTTTTCGGCTATGGAAATTCCTATGGTGAGTCTGATTGATGCGCATTATTTCCGTATGGTGCTACAAAATATTTTGGACAATGCCATTATTCATAATAATCACAAAGTCAATATTGAACTAAGCTTAGAGGAGCGCGAGGGGCAGCATTACATCCACATCCAAGACGATGGTAAGGGCATAGCTCCGCAATGGCAAAACCAAATTTTTGAAAAATATGAACGCGCCAATGCCGATACGCCTGGCTTGGGTATTGGACTGCATCTGTGCAAGCAAATCGTCGAAAAGCATAGCGGTAATATTAGTCTAGAAAGCAACGCACAAGCAGGCGCGACATTCATCATCCAAATAGCAAGTTATGATAGCTAAACAGCGTATTTTATTGGTAGAAGATGATGCGGATTTGGGCAATATTTTCATGCAGTTCCTGCGCTTGCATCAGTTTGAAGTGATATGGCTAAAGGATGGAGCTGCTGCCCAAAAACAAGTGCTAGAACCTTTCGATTTGTGCTTGCTTGATGTGAATCTGCCGCATTGTAGTGGCTTTGATTTGGCGCGCCTCATGCGAAACAAACAGGTGAATACGCCCGTCATTTTCATCACCGCCCGCACCCAAAAGGAAGACCGCCTACAAGGACTCCGACTCGGTGCAGTAGACTACATCACTAAGCCCTTTGAGGCGGATGAATTGGTCTTAAAAATTAATAACCTACTGGTGCGCCCGAGTAATCCGATTACTAAAAAAAGTATTGGGGCGTATGAATTCGATCGCGCCAATTTGGAACTGCTACATGGCAAACAAAAAATACAACTCACCGAAAAGGAAGCCGATATTCTAGCCTATTTACTCCAACATCAAGGTGAAATTGTGAAGAAAGAAGCCATTCTTGAACAGTTTTGGGGCGAAGCCGACTATTTCACGCGCCGCAGCTTGGATGTCTTCATTACCCGCTTGCGGAAGCACTTAGCGAAGGATGAAAAGGTACAAATTGTGAGTATTCGTTCGGTGGGGATTCGTTTGGAGGTCAATTAAGGGAGCAGGTAAAAAATAACCTACCCATTTGTCTTGTTCTTTTTACCAATTGCATCGTTGCTCATCAGTTACAGAACCAGCTATGCGCCTTCTTCGCGCCTTGCCATTGGAAAAAATAACGAATCCAAATTATGGGTAGGTTATTTTTTGCCTGCTCCCTAAAAACCAAACATTAACAAGTCCTTAAAACACACTTGAACTGCCACCGTCGTTTCAAGCACATGAAACAATTATTCCCTTTTTTAATCGTATTATTATTCCTTAGCTGTCAGTCGAAACCAAAGACGAATGTAGTAGGGCATTATCACAATAAAGATCGTTCTTTTTTTAGCCTAGCTTGGTTAAAATTCATAAAAAACACCTCTACAACAGTAGGTAATGAGTTGGTGCTATCAGAAGACCATCGTTTTACGTACGCCACTTGTAGCAATGTTTTCCAAGGGAGATGGGAACAAGAAGGAGATAGCTTACTATTGTATAATGCAACTAATGGCAGAAGACAAAGACATTTAAGTATTCCAGACTATCACGCTAATCCCCCAAATCATCGTACTAGTATAGATACGTTTATATTTGCGATAACGCCCAAAACGCTAGTGGAAAAAACGTATCTCAAGCATAAGTCAAAATGGTTGATGGTGGAATTGGAGGCTATGCCTTAAATTATTCATGTTTTTTTTTAGAAATAGTAAATGAAGCATAAACCAATACGAGAAGTTGATATCGTTCAGGTGTTTCGAGCCTATAACTGGGATGTTCCCGAAAGTAATCTACAATCCCTTGATGCCTATTTAGGTGCAATTTACAAATTGTATAAAAACGTAGAGTATCAACAAATCACAGGGCAGTTAATCCTTAATATTTTAAAAGCAGCAGAAACAACGCTACCAGTAACTTTTGAAGAACAGTGGCACGACGTACATTGCCCCGATAATCAAAAAGAAATAAGCGACTATGCTAGGGCTATTCAGTACCTAGAGTACATGATGGCAGATTATCAGCGTATGAAAAAAGAATGGAAAAAAACACCCTTGAGAGCCTATCAAGGGATGTATCACTATCATAGTCCAAAGGGGCACTCATGGTATTATTTTGATGTGAGCAGTATCATCGCAAACTATGAATATGTACTAGAAATGGATGACGAAATAAACAAGCATTCATTCATTGAAGAAAAAATGATTAGTTGGATGTTTATTCCAAACCTTCTGCGATTTGGTGTTTGTTATGAGTACTAATATCCAACATATCGTGCATAAAATATTCGCTCATCTTCAAAGTAGGGTGAAGTAAATTTGTAGCTACTTATGAGTTGATGCACTCGTTAGAGCTAGACTATAAGCGATTTTAAAAGATTAATTGCGCGCGCCTGAAAGTCAAAGCTAATACTCCGATTATTCCTTAACCCTCAGATCTAAAATATTGCCCATTGCATAACAACTCCGGCAACGCGCTTCGTAAATATCCTTTTCCCCCAACACGACTGTATCATCCGTGCTAGTAAGGCGGTAGGAATGCGTAGCAAGTGAGCCACAATGCTGACAAATGGCATGTACTTTAGTAATATATTCTGCTACCGCGAGTAAGTGAGGGATTGGTCCAAACGGTTGTCCTTTAAAGTCCATATCCAAGCCTGCTACAATCACCCGAATGCCTTTAAGTGCTAACTCCTGACAATGTTTCGGCAAATCCGTGTCGAAGAATTGCGCTTCATCTACCCCGATTACATTCACATCTTCCGAATGCGCTAATATTTGTACCGATTTGCTAATGGGCGTGGAAAGCAGGAAATTCGAGTCGTGCGAGACTACTTTTTGCTCATCATAGCGCGTATCGAGCTTCGGCTTGAAAATTTCTACCTTTTGATTGGCAATTTTTGCCCGCTTTAGTCTTCGGATGAGTTCCTCTGTTTTGCCCGAAAACATGGAGCCGCAAATTACTTCTATCCAACCGCTTCGTTGCTGTTTAAAATGTGGTTCTAAGAACATGCTGATTGTGTTGGTATTAGGTTGAAATTATGTAAATATTCAATGAGTGAATATTGAATGACTGAATGAGCAAATGAAATCTACAATTATTCACTCATTCATAATTCTTTCATTCACTCAGGAACGATGAACAAATAAATTTACATTCTTGACTGTCTCTTTTGCCTCCATTTTTCACTTTGAAACTGGTCAAATATCCAGATATACTCCCACTTTCAAAGCAAAAACTGGAACCAAAATAGCCCTACTCAAGAATGTAAATTTATTAATTCATCGTTCCTCATTGAGTACTTACGAAAGTATCCCTTTTCAATTTATCGAATATCTTGCACCTAATACGTAAATATCTATTCCCAAATGGTCTTCGCCAAAGCTAAGGTTTTCCCTGTATCTGCCAACTGTAAATGATGTAAAAATGTATTTTGTGTGCTTTCTTGCGCGCTAGATTGTACTGTATCATGAAGTAGGCACTCTGCTTTAAATAGAATTTCGAGTTGCTGGAGTTGCTTGTTACGCAAGTGCGCTGCATCTAAGGTTTGGAGTACCCAACGGATGTACTGCACATTATTGGTGTGTTCATTGAAATCCAAATCGTACCAATGTACTTTGAATTGTTCGCTTTGAGAGACTTCGTTCGGGCTATCCAACTGATTTGTGCAACGGGGTAGATAGCCTTCAAAATTTTCCACTTTCTTCTTAAAATCAAGGATAAAATCAGGGAGCTTTGCCATGCGCCGCGTCTTCGTATTCATGAGCAACCAGGTAGAGGAAGAGCTGGCTAATAAGTTGCCTTCCGTATCGTACACTTTATAATCTCGATAGGTAAAAATACGCTCAAAGCCTGATGGGTAGGTCACAATCTGTACACTTTCGCCCAAAGTAGGCAGACGATGAATATGCAATACTTGCCGCATCAGTACCCACGAAATATGATGGGGTGCTAAGTCCCAAAACGACAGCTTTATCCGCAATACATTTTGCATTGCCGCTTCATGGAGCATCCGCAAGAGTGCTGGCACGCGCATGTATTTATTGCCATCTATTTCGTAGGCACGAACCGTATACTGTTCTGTATGTCCAAGTTTTGGTACTTGCATAGCTATGATTTTTTTGCTTTGAAAGTGGGAGCAAAAGAGACAGTCAAGAATGTATATTTATTTGTTTATCGTTCCTATGCAAAAGTACATACTTTTTATCTGTATTGACCTTTCGAAGCAGACTTTTGATGCCTGTATTAATACATTGTAAATTAAGTTTTTTAATTTTTTGATTTATAGAATTTACCTCTGTTACCTTCGATTTAATTTTTCGCGAGCTTTTTCACGAAATAGCACTAAAAAGCCCCGCCCTGCAAAGCAGAACGGGGCTTCCCAAAGCAATAATCAAAAAAGATTACTGAAGCTTATAAGCATCTTCTTGCGTCGTTTCCAACTGACCAAGTTGCTCTATTTTTTCTGGCTGTGGCTCATCGTTCATGCCTACTTTATCGCCTGATAAAGCGATGTATGGCGCGATTACCAATGCCACTACCGTCATTAATTTCAATAGAATATTCAAAGAAGGACCAGAAGTATCTTTGAATGGATCACCTACGGTGTCACCTACTACGGCTGCCTTGTGTGGCTCCGATTTCTTGTAGTATTTCTTACCTTTGATGTCCACACCATCCTCGAACATTTTCTTTGCATTATCCCAAGCACCACCTGCGTTTGATTGGAAGATCGCCATCAGTACACCTGTTACTGTAACCCCTGCAATTAATCCACCAAGCATCTCTGCACCACCGAGGAAACCAATTAATACAGGCGAAACTACAGCAATCAAGCCAGGTACAACCATCTCACGGATAGATGCTTTCGTAGAAATATCTACACACTTGCTATATTCTGCTTTGCCATCTGCTGCTTCGAAAGTCGCACGATCTGCTGCACTCCAATCTTTCATGTCTTTGCCGTCGTTCTTCTTCATCACATTTAGTGCTGCTTTCAACTCTGGAATGGACTTAAACTGGCGACGTACTTCTTCGATCATATCCATTGCTGCGCGTCCTACTGCATTCATCGCTAGTGCCGAGAACCAGAATGGCAACATACCACCCAAGAATAAACCAGCCATTACGTAAGGATTCGCTACATTGATAGAGTTTACATTAGCAGTTTCCATAAATGCCGCGAAGAGTGCCAAAGCCGTCAAAGCTGCAGAACCAATGGCAAAACCTTTACCGATTGCCGCAGTCGTGTTACCTACTGCATCCAGCTTATCGGTGCGATCACGTACTTCACTTGGCAATTCACTCATTTCCGCAATACCACCTGCATTATCCGAAATAGGACCGTAGGCATCTACTGCCAGTTGGATACCTGTATTCGATAGCATCCCTACTGCCGCGATTGCGATACCGTAAAGACCTGCCATTTCATAAGCACCAATGATAGCACCTGCCAAAATTATGATTGGAATAACCGTTGATTGCATTCCTACACCTAGACCTGCGATGATGTTCGTTGCTGCACCAGTCAAAGACTGATCCACGATAGACAGTACAGGCTTCGTACCGAAACCAGTGTAGTATTCTGTTATTTTACCAATCGCAAGACCAGAAGCCAAACCGAAAAGTACCGCAAAGAATACCCCATTCGCGCTATATTCAGTTCCTCCATATGACCAAGTAGAAGGCAACATCATGGTGATAATTCCATAAGTAGCCGCCAACATCAAACCAGCAGAAAGAAATTCTCCTGTGTTCAATGCTTTATGTGGATCACCGCCTTCTTTCACACGCACGAAGAACGTACCAATAATAGAAGTAATGATACCTGCACTGGCTAGTGCTAATGGTAATAATACTGCGTTCAGACCGCCATACGTATTATTCAAGCCAAAACCATCTGTGCCGATAAATACTGCACCCAATACCATCGTACCAATGATAGAACCAACATAGGACTCGAATAAATCCGCGCCCATACCAGCTACATCACCTACGTTGTCACCTACGTTATCCGCGATTGTTGCAGGGTTTAGCGGGTGGTCCTCTGGGATACCTGCTTCTACCTTACCTACCAAATCCGCGCCTACATCGGCAGCTTTTGTATAGATACCACCACCTACACGCGCAAACAATGCGATAGAAGACGCACCGAAAGAGAAACCTGTAAGTACTGTGATTACTTTTACTACATTGTCCGCTGTATCTACACCGAACATATTAGAGTATACTAGAAGAAGTGTCCCCAATCCTAATAGACCTAAACCAACTACGCCTAAGCCCATAACGGCACCACCTGCGAAAGCTACTTCTAGTGCTTTGCCGAGGCTAGTACGTGCTGCGTTGGTAGTACGTACGTTTGCTTTGGTAGCTACGCGCATTCCGAGGAAGCCCGCCAAACCAGAACAAATTGCCCCTAAAATAAAGGATACTGCTACTAACCAAGAAGAATCGGCTGCATTTGCGCCACTAAATCCAAGTAGAATGGCTACTACTGCCACAAAAATTGCTAATACGCGGTATTCCGCTTTCAAGAATGCCATCGCACCGTCTGCAATCGCGTCTGCGATGCCTGCCATGCGTGCTGTTCCTACCTCTTGCTTAGAAACCCAAGCTGATTTCCAAAACGTGTATAGCAGTGCAACTACCCCTAATACTGGCACTGCCATCATTATCGTCTGTCCCATAGTCTGGTATATTTTTTTAGACAATATGTAATGAGCAATTCTTCAATACATTATACTTAATAGAATGGCCCATTTTATAGTTAAAAGAACTTTAGTTTACTCCATTTTCTAAATGGACGCGCAAAGGTAGGTTTATTTTGGGTTTTGTCCAACTGATTGTTAAGGGTTTAAAGGGTTTTCCTGTAAAAACAAGAAATACTGTTGATGATATTGAAAAAGCGCGACAAATCTTCCAAGCTATCTTTGGCAATAGGAATATTATCATAATTGGGCGATGGAGAATAGATTACTAAAATACATCGTAACTATTTAGAGCAGAGAGCAGAGACCGTCCTTTGGACTGAGAGAACAGAGAATTCCAAGCCTTTTTTCTTTTCTCCTTAGTAGTAATTTGGAATACTCTGTCTCTTTTCTCTCAATGAGCAAAGCGAATGGTCTCTCCTCTCTGCTCTAAATAGTTACAATACATCACTATCAAGATGTAGCGTAGGCTATACGTGGTTTTCATACCTGCTTATAGCAGACAAGCCTTGAAGAAGAAAAAAACACCTACCTCATTTTGCGTAGTTTATTTTTTTCCTCGTCCCTTATGTCTTTTTGTTAATTTTCAATTTGATAAAGATCGTAAAATACCCAATTCCAAGCCGCGCAACTCTGCCAGCCCACGCAACCTACCGATAGCGGAGTAGCCAGGATTTCCAGTGGTATGCAAATCATGGAGCATCTGATGCCCATGATCGGGGCGCATTGGAATGGCTTGATTGCGCGTTTGCTGAATGCGTAACAATGCCTTCATTACTGCATACATATCCACATCTCCTTCTAGGTGTGGGGCTTCATGGAAATTTCCTAACTCATCCCGCTTAGTAGCTCGCAAGTGGATAAAATTGATGCGATGCCCCAAGTTATTAATCATTTTCGGCAAATCATTATCAGCTCGTACGCCAAAAGAGCCCGTACAAAAACACAATCCATTGCTGGGCGAATCCACTGCTTCTATAATGGTTCGGACATCATTTTCTGTGCTGACAACACGCGCCAAACCTAGCATCGGGAAAGGAGGGTCATCTGGATGAATAGCCATTTTAACATTAGCGGCAGCAGCTACGGGTATAATTTCTTTCAAAAAATAAATCAAGTTAGCCCGCAATTGTTTAGCACCAATGCCTTTGTAAGTCTCTAATAACTTTCTGAAGTTTGCTATGGAATTGGAACGCTCCACGGTACCACCTGGAAGCCCCGCTATCACACAAGCCGTCAGCTTTTTCTTTTCTGATTCTGTCATTCTATCAAACCGTTCCTTCGCCATAGCTTGTTCCGCTTCTGAATAATCGCTAAGGGCGGCTGCTCGCTTCAATATAAATAACTCAAACGCTACAAAGGCAAGCTTATCAAAACGCAAGGCCAACGCGCCATCGGGCATCGCATAAGTCAAATCGGTGCGTAACCAATCCACTACAGGCATAAAATTGTAGGTGATAAGGCGAATATCGCAGGTAGCGAGATTGCGAATACTTTGCTTATAATTTTCGATATAAGTACGGAAATTACCACTTTGTCGTTTGATGTCTTCATGTACTGGCACACTCTCAACTACTGACCAACGCAAACCCGCTGCTTCCACTTGTCTTTTACGCTTCAAAATTTCTGAAACTTCCCAAACCGCTCCATTCGGGAGATGATGCAAAGCGGTCACAATTCCCGTCGCTCCTGCTTGGCGCGCATCGGATAAGGAAACCCCATCTTCAGGGCCATACCAACGCCATGTTTGTTCTAACTTCTTCATTTCCGTATGATAATGTAAGCTTGCTAAACTTTAAACCACTTTATGTGCTTCTAAATAGTAAAAAATAAGCTAACTATTTAGAAGAGAGAGCAGAGACCGTCCTTTGGACTGAGAGAACAGAGAATTACAAGTATTTTTTTCTCCTTAGTAGTCTTTGGAATATCCTGTCTCTCTTCTCTCAATGAGCAAAGCGAACGGTCTCTCTTCTCTGCTCTACTAAATAGTAAAAAATAAGCTACAAAGTTATGCACAATACCTTCTATCTAGAAAGCATTCTAAAACAATTCCAATATTATAAGCTATTGGGAGATAAAACGATTACACAATTGTCAGATGAGCAACTTTTTTGGCAATTCAACGAAGAAAGTAATAGCATTGGCATTATTGTGCGACATATGTGGGGTAATATGCTATCGCGATGGACAGATTTTCTTACGAGCGATGGTGAAAAAGGATGGCGCAATAGGGATAGCGAATTTGATGCGAGCATAAAGACCCGTGCCGATTTAGTTGAAAAATGGAATGCGGGTTGGGCATGTCTTTTTGAAGCGATAAGGCCTCTAAAGGAGGAAGATTTAGCTCGTACCATTTACATTCGTAATCAAGGGCATACGGTGACGGAAGCTATTAATCGGCAAATGGCACACTATGCCTATCATGTGGGTCAAATGGTATTCATCGGAAAGATGTTGAAAGGTGAAGCATGGGAGCCACTGTCTATTCCAAGAGGTGCTTCTAAGGCATTTAATAAGGAACATTTCGCGCAAAAAAAACAGCGCGCACATTTTACAGATGAGTTTTTGGAAACAAAAAAGAGGTAGTACCACCACAAGTACTACCTCAGCCCTAACCAAATAAAACCAAATTATTCTTTATCTTTCTTTGACCATTAAAATTGTCAAAGAACCATTTATTTAAGGTATGCGTATCTTAACTTTTATAAGTAACTAGAACAAATATAAAGGCTGCTTTGGAGCATCCAAATTTATCCAAATTCTGTTTGGAGTTTAATTACAATGTCTAAATTCTATTTTGACAAGCAAATAAAAAACCTTATATAAAACTAGTACAGTTGTGTTTGTAATAAAATTTTGAAAATCATATTTTCACTAAATTTACTTTTGACAAAATATAGTTTTATAAAATTTTGCTCTAAAATTAGAAAGCACAAATACAGACCAATCTTTTAGAAAAAAAAGATATAAAAATGACTTTTGCGATATAGCTTTAGCGTTTTATAAATTATGAAGGAAAACTTATTTAAAATCAGAGAAAACGGAAAGTATGGCTTCATTAATGCAGCGGGTGAAGTAGTGATAGAACCACAATACTATGAAGTAGAGGACTTTTACAATGGTTTTTCAAGAGTCCGTTTCAACAATCGCTTAGTACCAATGGACAGCCTCGGGCGACTCTTAATGAAGCATTTTTTTAATTATGTAGGCTTTTTTGAAGAAGGTTTCGCTCGGGTGCAACTCGTGCGTCGTTGGGGCTATATAGATCAGCGAGGTACCATTGTCATCCCTATAGAGTTTGAACAAGCAGGCGACTTTAGTGAAGGCTTAGCTGCTGTACAACAAGACGGGCGATGGGGCTACATTGATATGAAAGGACAATTTCAAATAGCCGCCCAATTTGAAGAAGCGAGCGAATTCAAACAAGGTTTGGCAGCCGTGGCTATTGACGGACAATGGGGCTATATCAATAAGCAAGGGAAGCTGCTTTTTACCACAGACTTTGATACTTGCCAAGCATTTCAAGGAGCCGTTGCACCAGTAATACAGCATGAAAAATGGGGTTTGTTGGATAGAAATGGAGGAATTTGTCTGCCACCTCAGTTTGATATTTTAGAAGAGGAAGCATCCATAGATTTTTTTGAAGGTATGGCTATCGCTGTACAAGCTGACCGCTATGGCTTTGTGAGTGATACTGGTTCCTTGAGCATTCCGCCGCAATATAGTTTTGCAGGAGATTTTGGAGAGGGTTTAGCCTTAGTAGAGATAGATGAACAATTTGGTTACATCAA
Source organism: Saprospiraceae bacterium (assembly GCA_020629845.1). Lineage (GTDB taxonomy): Bacteria > Bacteroidota > Bacteroidia > Chitinophagales > Saprospiraceae > JAAUTG01. The sequence continues at coordinate 21,341 of JAHDCQ010000033.1, forward strand.
TAAACAAGCTAAGCTGGTGATACCGAATATATTTGAAGACGCAGGGGTATTCTCCGATGGCTTGGGTCAGGTAAAAGTAGATAATAAATGGGGTTTTATTAATACAGATGGCAAGTTCGTTATCCTACCTAACTATGAGCAAGTATTACCCTTCCGCAATGGACTTTCCTTGATGGTACGTGATGAGCAATGGGCATATCTGAACCGCTTTGAAGAGGTGGTATGGACGGAACAATAGGGGATGAAAAGAAAAACATGTTAAAAAAATACCGCTAAAGTCTTTGAAATATCGTTTTAGTTAGCCTATATTTGTCCTAACTAAGAAGCCTAGTCACTAGCTATGTTTTGAACTAAAGCACATCTACAACTACAATTTTCATTAGAAGTTTATTTGCTGTCATTAAACTACCTTCCTAAATAGAATAGTACACACGCTATTACTATTCTTTCTTTGCTATTTTTATTAATCAATTTAGGACGCATTCAACTTTACTTGCTTGATAGTTTATTCCTGTACTCATTCTCTTGAGTAAGAATCACTTTCACGGCAAAAGCTGGATAAAGCCTGAAGCTTATTCCTGCAAAATGAAAGAACATAGTTCAAAACAAGGACTTCTAGATGGGTATTGGTTGTCAGACGCTTATGCTTCTGTGAAACAAAGATGGAACTCAGCAGTTGCCAATACCACAGAAAGCGAACAAGAACGCTTATTCTTTGCCTTTTTTACGGCAGAGAAAGAAAGTGCCGCCCAAAAGCAAGCAAATAATGAATGGGCTTTTTATAGTCTTTTGGACTAAAAGCCTTACTTTTTATAAAAAGGCAAGATGCCTGCTGTACTACTAACAAATATCAATACTACCAACACATACTAGCATTGATGCTAGTCGCTCTATTGCAAATTACATTTTTTATTTGCTGTCTGCGCCTTTATGGGTAGCTAGAAAGGAGTTATTGCCTTTTCTAGCGATGCGCTATTTTATGTACTGCTAAGAGGTTATTTTCTTCATTCTCACAATGTTATAAAATGAATAAATTCTACCTAAACTCACTTTTAGGGCTTCGTGTAAGCACCCTTTCTTTAGTGCTAGCTGTGTTGATGAATATCCACAGTTCCTCTCTACAAGCACAATGTAGTTCCGTTTCTGGAATGATTACCGTTAATGCAAATGCTGGTGCAACAGAAATAGATGCCGACGGTGATGGTACTCCTGATTTTAGTTTTTCCTATAATGTTCTGTTGACTTTTATGAATTTGTCTATAACTGGTTTAAACGGGCATACTATTGCTAGTATGCCAGTAGGTGGCGTACCTGGGGCTTCATTCATCTTAATGGATGCTCCTGTTTGTGAAAGTGATAATTTTATTGCTGCACCTACCTTATACAATGCTGCACAAGGTATTGGCCTCGTTTTTGCGGGTAGCGGTGGAGCGTATATTGGTATTCAGAATGGTTCACAATTAGGTTTCATGCAAATCAAACTTAGTAGTATCACTGCTTCTAGTGTTACCATCATGTATAGCAACTATGGCATCGGACCAGGCATGAACAATGCAGAATGTGGCGAACGTGGTGTAGTAGCAGGTGATTGTGATAGTTTGTTGCCTGTAGAGTTGAGTGTATTCGAGGCCGTATCGCAAGATTATGGAGTAAAAATACGCTGGGTCACAGAAAGCGAATTTAACAATGCAGGTTTCCATCTAGAGCGCAGCTTGGATGGCAGACACTTTGAAGCCATACATTGGATGGATGGCTACGGAAATAGCCTTGTACCACGCGAATATATTTTCACCGATCTAAAATTACCGAAGTCTACTCAATACTATTATCGCTTACAACAAGTAGATAAAGATGGTACTACAGATTATTCAGAAATAGTAGTGGTAGATAGCAAACACCTAAGTATAATAGCAAGTGCTATTTATCCAAATCCAGCCAATACTGTTGCACATATTGATATAGAAGTCAATGAAACAATGGATGGAAAAATCTGGCTCTATGATGCTTCGGGTAAAGTACATGCTACCCTTGATTTAGCCCTAGATAAAGGAAGAAATATTGTTGAACTACCTGTTTTGTTATTAGATGCAGAATTGCTGTTTGCGAAAATTCATGCGAACAATGCGCTCATTTATCGTAAACTGTCTTTACTGCGAGAGTAAGTAAGTTAATGTAAGCAAGCTGTGGGCATTGAGTTGGAGCAAATCTATCCAGATAAGCTTGAACTTGATGTCCTAACTTGTATTTTAGTTCTCTAATAAATCCCGTGTCAAAGCCGAAGAAAAAGGAAACACAACACTATTAATCAGTCGTTTTTGTACTTCCTTTTCCTTCGTCCACGGAATTTCTCAGAGAAGGTGTATTTTTGCGCTATGGAATATCAAATACCCTCTTTAGCGGCACTAGATGCCGTAGTAGCGCAAGTACTAGAAGCAAGTGGTACGCGCCGAAAGCTCCTGTTTTATGGCGAAATAGGTGCAGGCAAAACCACTTTTATCAAAGCTTTTTGCCGTGCACTAGGCGTACAAGATACAGTTACTAGTCCTACCTTTTCTTTAGTCAATGAATATCATTATGCCATTGCAGATGCACCAGCAGGCAAAGTATTTCATATTGATTTATATCGCCTCGATAGCCTACAAGAAGCCCTAGATATAGGTATAGAAGACTATCTTTATGACGATAGCTATTGCCTTATTGAGTGGGCAGAACTCCTAGAACCCATCTTACCAAGCGAAGTCGTACGAATTCATATCAGCCCTATGGAAGATTCCAGTCGGAAATTGGTACTTTTGTAGCTTGGAAATTTTAGTACTAGTACATAATACCTTGTACCTAATACTTAATACCATCTGGAACAGTAGACTTGTATAAAATCATATCATGGGAGATTCAAAGCAAAAAGTACATATACCTGAAAGCTTGATGAGCGAGCAGTTTCAGCCGCAGACGGAAATGTTGCAGGTAGCACCAAAACCGAATAAGTTATACATCGGTGTACCTAAAGAGAGCATCATTCAAGAAAATCGGGTGGCTTTAGTACCTTCTTCTGTGCAGACCTTAGTCTCTCGTGGGCATCGGGTGGTGCTAGAAGCAGGCGCAGGTGAAAAGTCGAATTTTTCTGACCATGATTACTCAGAAGTAGGTGCGGAAATAGCTTATAGTCGTGAAAAAGTCTACAAAGCCAGTACGATTCTGAAAGTAGCCCCACCAACCCTTGAAGAAATCAAACTGATGTCTCCCAATCAGCTCTTGATTACGCCGCTTCAACTCCCAATTATTAATGCGGACTATATCAAAGAATTGCAGCGCAAACGCGTGATTGCCCTTGCGATGGAATATATGAAGGACGAAAGTGGTGGTTTCCCTGTCGTACGGATTATGAGCGAACAGGCGGGCTTATGCGCTATGCTCACAGCAGCCGAATTGCTCACCAAATCGAATGGTGGGCCAGGGGTTTTGCTTGGTGGTGTATCGGGTGTGCCTTCAGCTAAGGTCGTGATTTTAGGGGCAGGTATTGTGGCAGAATATGCTACACGTACGGCACTCGGCTTAGGAGCAGAAGTGCGCGTATTCGATGATAGCATTTATAAACTGCGTCGCTTGCAGTCTCTTATAGGACGACAACTATATACTTCGGTGATGAATCCTGTCTATCTGGCGCGCGAACTAGTAGATGCTGATGTAGTGATAGGAGCTATTCATTCCAAATTGGGGCGCACCCCTATGGTGGTGAATGAAGATATGGTGGCCAATATGAAACCGGGAGCGGTTATTGTAGATGTGAGTATTGATCAGGGCGGTTGCTTTGAAACATCAGAGGTGACCACGCACGAAAAACCAACTTTTATTAAGCATGATGTTATTCACTATTGCGTGCCTAATATTGCGTCTAAAATATCACGAACCTCTTCCATTGCTGTTAGTAATATTTTGACTCCTATCTTGCTCAATGCTGCTTCTTCGGGTAGCGTGGAGCGCGTAATTTTCAATGATTATGGGCTTCGCAATGGGGTATATATTTATAAAGGAAAACTCACGAACGAGTATCTTGGCAAGCGTTTCCAAATTAATAGTACCAATTTAGATTTGTATCTAACATCGGGTTATTAAAAGATACGGTATGTACACAAATGGGAAATCAATCCCAAAGGGATGAAATTATTATAGAAAACGCGTTTCAATCTTAGTTTTAGCCCTGAAAAGGGCGACATTATTGCAACAAAATAATACCATCCTTTCAGGATTAAATGATAGCACCAATAAATATACTATAATCATGTCGTCCTGATAGGACTTTTTATACAATTTCATTTGTGTGCATACGATAGATTAAAAGACTTATCAGCATGATAGCAAACTTCAATCTAGAGGAAAAATTTAAGCAAATAGATGCTTATTGGACACCCAAAATTGTAGGCGAACTCAATGGGCAATATGTGAAACTTGCTAAACTGAAAGATGAATTCGTTTGGCACAGTCATGCAGACGAGGATGAGCTATTTATGGTATTGAAAGGGACATTGACTATGGAATTTCGAGATAAAACCACGCAAACGAAAGCTGGCGAAATTCTAATTGTTCCTAAAACCGTAGAACATAAACCCAGTACTAATGGCGAAGAGGTATGGGTAATGCTATTTGAGCCAAAATCTACGAAACACACTGGTGAAGTAGAACATGAAAAAACAGTAAAAGAGCTAGAGTGGATATAAGAAGCTGTTTTAAAATAGCTTCTAAGAGCTTTGGAAAAGACCAAATTACCAATTAATAGAAATAGACAATAAATGACTTGGAATCTACAAGGTTCAGGCGTAGCCTTAGTAACGCCTTTTACGGAAGATGGCAGCATAAACTACCAAAAACTTGAAGCACTCATTCAGTTTCATATTGCTAATCAGACCGATGCCTTGATTATTGCAGGCACTACGGGTGAAGCTTCCACACTTAGTAAGCAGGAGCATGAGGAACTGATTCGGCAAAGCGTGCAACTCGCTGCTGGGCGCATTCCTGTGATTGCAGGTACGGGGAGCAATGAAACGCAACGCGCTATCCAGCTAAGCGAACGTGCAGAAAAAGTAGGTGCGGATGGTTTGCTCATCGTTACGCCTTACTACAATAAGACTAATACCGAGGGCATTATTCGCCACTATGAAGCCATTGCGGATGCCACGAGTATACCGATTATTCTCTACAATGTGCCTAGTCGCACAGGCATGAGTATCCCGATGGATGCAATGGTGCACCTGAGTCATAATGACAAAATCGTAGCCGTGAAAGAGGCAAGTGGCGACATCAGCTATTCGAGTGAGGTGCGCCGACTTTGTGCTGATGATTTTGCGATGCTTTCAGGCAATGATGATATTATTGTACCGATGATGGCATTAGGCAGTTCTGGTGTGATTTCGGTATTGGCGAATGTATTGCCTAAAGAAACACACGACATCGTACAGCTTTTTCTAGATGGCAAAGTAGCGGAATCCCTTGCTTTACAAATGCGTTGCAACGGCTTTGTGCATGGTCTCTTCTATGAAACCAATCCTATTCCTGTGAAAACGGCCATGAATCTGTTAGGCTGGGAAGTAGGCGATTTACGTTTACCGCTATACAAAATGTCCCCCGACGCGCAGGCGCGCATGGAAGTAGAAATGCGGAAAATGGGTTTATTGAGTTAGCACATATTTGAACATGTACAAGGCGAACTTGAGTTGCCTTGTACATGTGCGTATGATTTTTAGGAAGACACCACATGCCGTCCTCTATGTTTTTCTTCTTTTAGCATTCTGTAAATTGTAGATTTTCCAACATCTAGTTTATTAGCCACTACAATAACGTTATTATCATATTTTTTCAGGAAGTGATGGATGATTTTGTGCTTGTATTTTTCAAGGGTCATCTCTTCCGAAATAAAAGAAACCTCTTGTTTCGGACTCTGAAATTGAATATCTGCTGCCTCGATGGTATTATCACTTGCCATTACTGCCGATAGCTCTATGATGGCTTTCAACTCGCGTACATTGCCCGGATAGGGGTACGTTAGTAGCTTAGCTTTAGCATCTCTGGAGAGATCTATTTTTCCTAAGGTATTTTCTTTTGCAAAGAGTTTCAAAAAGTGCTGTGCCAATAATACCACATCATTTCCACGCTCTCGAAGTGGTGGCAGATGAATGTTGAGTCCAAGCAAGCGATAGTATAAATCTTCTCGAAAGTTACCTCTATTTACCTCTTCTTTGAGGTCTTTATGTGTAGCAATAATAATGCGGGCATCAAATTTCACTGCCTTCTCGCCACCTACGCGCACGAACTCCCGCTCTTGCAACGCACGTAGCACCTTCGCTTGCATGGCTAAGTCCATTTCCGCAATCTCATCTAAGAAAAGGGTGCCTTTGTGTGCCAATTCAAATTGGCCTTTTTTGCGAGTAGCCGCGCCTGTGAATGCTCCTTTTTCGTACCCAAATAACTCACTCTCTAGCAGCTCCTTCGGGATGGCACTCATATTTACTGGCACAAATGGACCTTTGCTCTGTTTGGAGTTGAAGTGAATCGTTTTTGCCACTACTTCCTTACCCGTTCCAGTGTCGCCACTAATGGAAACGGTAATATTGGTATTTACCGATTTTTCAATCAATTGAAATATCCGTTGCATTGGCTTGCTTGTGCCAATAATCGTATTCTTGAATTGATATTTTTGTGTAAGTTGGGAACGTAAGGTGTCTATCTCGCGCTTCATGGCAATTTGCTCTTTAGCACGTTCGATGGCACTCATTAGGCGGTCGCGGGTGTTGCTTTCTTTTTCGATGTAGTCATACGCACCACTTTGCAATAGCTCCACGGCAGTACTAATATCTTTCTGTCCTGATAATACAAGTACTGCGGCTTTCTCATTATGCGCAACAATTTGATTCAATACCTCTGCCCCTGTCATATCAGGCAAGGTATAGTCCAATGATATGATGTCAGGATTGAGGTGTAAGTTATTCAAACACTCCTTTCCTGTTTTAAAGACATGAACTTCGTGGTCTGGGTTCATTTCCGCGATATACTTGACCATCCGTTGATACATCGGATCGTCTTCTACCACGAAGATTTTTGTACTGTTAGTGACTGCTTTCATTATGCCCTTAAATATTAAAAGTAAGTAAACATGATTTAAGTATAAATACTCAATGAGTGAATTGCGAATTACTGAATGAGCGAATGAAGTTTAGAATTAGGGAACTTGTAAAATATAAGCTACCAATTTTACTTGCTCTTTTTCCTTTATGCTGCGTTAAAAAGCCTCGACAGA
>JAHDCQ010000364.1 GCA_020629845.1 Saprospiraceae bacterium
TCTAGCCATTTTCAATTACGTACTATCTATTAGATTAGTTACGCTCAGGACGCAAGCTCCGCACCGTCTTCCCTGCTTGCCACATTTCTGACTCGCGTATTTCGCGTAGTTCTTCTTCTAGTTTTGCTCGATAATCCGCTTGTTCGTTCGCTTTTATCGTGATTTCTGCTTCATTGCCACTAGCTACACTTTCATATAATTCATCGAAGACTGGTGCTGTCGCTTCACGGAATTTATGTCGCCAGTCCAATGCGCCGCGTTGTGCGGTCGTAGAGCAATTGGCATACATCCAATCCATACCATTTTCTGCTACGAGTGGCATGAGGCTTTGGGTCAATTCTTCCACCGTTTCATTGAAGGCCTCCGAAGGCGAATGTCCGTGCTTGCGTAGCACATTATATTGCGCCTCGAATACGCCTGCTAATGCGCCCATCAGGATACCACGCTCGCCTGTAAGATCAGAGAAAACTTCCTTCTTAAAGTCAGTTTCAAATAAATAACCCGAACCTACACCGATACCCAATGCCACCACGCGTTCATGAGCGCGACCTGTAGCATCTTGATAAATCGCATAGCTAGAATTTAAGCCTTTCCCTGCCACAAATAGGCGACGCAAAGACGTACCTGAACCTTTAGGCGCAATCAAAATTACGTCCACATCTTCGGGCGGTACGATGCCCGTTTTTTCGTGATAAGTCACGCCAAAACCGTGTGAGAAATAGAGTGCTTTGCCTTTTGTCAAGTGCTTTTTAATGGTTGGCCATTGCGCGATTTGCCCAGCATCAGAAAGTAAGTATTGAATGACCGTTGCTTTTTCTGCTGCTTCCGCTATCGGAAATAGGGTAGTGCCAGGCACCCAACCATGCTCGATTGCCTTATCCCAACTTGCCGAGCCTTGTCGCTGCCCCACGATGACATTGAAGCCATTATCTTTTAAGTTGAGTGCTTGCCCAGGGCCTTGTACGCCATAGCCAATCACCGCTATTACTTCATCTTTGAGTACTTCACGTGCCTTATCTAAAGGAAATTCCTCTCTAGTGACTACGTTTTCTACAACTCCTCCAAAGTTTAGTTTTGCCATTTTTTAAGTATAATTTTGAATTTTGAATTTTGAATGAGTACCAACATATTCAAAATTCAAAATTCCCTCATTCAAAATTGTTAATTCGCCGCTGCAAGTGCCAATTCTTCCATGTACTCGCTCAATCTGCGCGTAGGTTTCATAATTGCTACCCGACCAGAGCGCACAAACTCTAGGATGCCATACGGCTCTAAAGCTTCAAAAAGTGCTTGTGTTTCCGCCCGATGCCCTGTTTTTTCAAAAACCGTAAAGGTCGGCTCGACGGTCAAAATACGGGCATGATGTGCGCGCATGATATGTTCCGCATCGCCTTGTACGATGGCTTCGGTCGGCACTTTATAGAGCGCGATTTCTTGATACACAATATCGTCTTCGGTATGATAAAAGACCTTATGTACCTCGACTTGCTTTTCTAGCGCATTGGCTAGTTTTTTTACTTCTGATTCTAGCTCCATCTCTACTAGTATGGTATAGCGATGGATGCCCTCCACTTCGCTTACCGAAGTCGTGAGGCTTTCGATATTAACCTTGCGTCGCGTAAAGCAACTCGTCACCCGATGCAGCATTCCAACGCGGTCATCGGTGAATATGGAAATTGTATAGGTGGTTTTCATTTTTTAGCTTTTTGAACCATATAAGGCATATAAGTACATATAAGAGTTATGTGACCTTATATGCCTTATATGGTTCAATTAATTTTACTCCAATCGAATTTCTGCCACGCCTGCTCCTGAAGGCACCATTGGGAAGACATTATTTTCCTTGCCTACCACAACTTCTAGCAAGAACGAACCATCGTGTTCTAGCATTTCTTTCAAAGAAGCAGCTAAATCCGAGCGTTCCTCCACGCGCTTGCAAGCAATGCTATAGGCTTGCGCGATGAGTTGGAAATCAGGATTGACCATTTCCGTAGAAGCATAGCGTTTATCGAAAAATAGTTGCTGCCATTGGCGTACCATGCCGAGGAAACTATTGTTCAAAATCAAAATCTTGACGTTTACACCCGACTGCAAAATTACGCCTAGTTCTTCTATCGTCATCTGGAAACCGCCATCGCCGATTACAGCGACTACAGTACGGTCAGGTGCGCCCATTTTCGCGCCTATTGCGGCAGGGAGGCAGAAGCCCATTGTACCCAATCCGCCAGAGGTGATATTGCTGCGCGTTTTATTGAAATGTGCGTAGCGGCAAGCAATCATTTGGTGCTGCCCTACATCGGTCACTACGATAGCATCGCCATCTGTCAAGTCATTCAATTCGCGAATAACTTCGCCCATACGGAGTTCGCCATCGCGTGGATTAGTTTCGCCTTTGATGACTTTTTCGTATTCCTCCTTATCACATTCGCGGAAGCGATTGAGCCATTCTACATGACTATTCTCCTTGATGAGTGGTAGAATCGCTTGTAGTGCTTCCTTGCAATCGCCTAAAACAGCTAGCTCAGTAGGAACATTTTTATCAATTTCAGAAGGGTCTATTTCAAAGTGAATGACCTTTGCTTGTTTAGCATATTTGGCGAGATTTCCTGTCACGCGGTCATCGAAGCGCATCCCGATAGCAATGAGGACATCGCACTCGTTGGTCATTACATTTGGGCCGTAATTGCCGTGCATTCCCAACATGCCCACATTCAATGGATGATTGGTAGGCATCGCCGAAAGTCCCATAATCGTCCAAGCGGCTGGAATACCTGCTTTTTCGACAAGTTCTTTTAACTCTGCTTCTGCTTCCGCTAAAATCACGCCTTGCCCGAATAAAATATAAGGACGTTTGGCACTATTTATTAAATCTGCAGCCGCTTCAACTTGCTCCATCTCTATTGCAGGACGCGCAACATAGCTGCTGATTTTATGACATTTTTCGTATTCAAAATCGAGTTCCTCAAATTGAGCATTTTTGGTAATGTCAATCACCACAGGGCCAGGTCTGCCCGAACGTGCGACATAAAATGCCTTCGCCATCACCGATGGAATCTCACTCGCTTCCGTGATTTGATAACTCCATTTCGTGACAGGAATCGTGACACTAATCACATCTACCTCTTGGAAGGCATCCGTGCCTAGCAGGTGTTTCGGTACTTGTCCTGTGATGCAGACCATTGGTGTTGAATCAATCATCGCGTCTGCTATGCCTGTAACTAAGTTCGTCGCACCTGGGCCAGATGTAGCGATACAGACTCCGACCTTTCCACTCGCTCGTGCGTAACCTTGTGCCGCGTGAGTCGCGCCTTCTTCATGGCGTACCAAGATGTGTTCCAATTGATTTTGGAACTTGTATAGCTCATCATATACGGGCATAATCGCACCGCCCGGATATCCGAACATCAAATCAACGCCTTCTTCGATTAGGCAACGTACCATTGCTTCTGCGCCGCTCATGCGTGTTTTTTTCTGTACTGTTTGTTGCGTTTGTTGCGCCGCCTCGATTAATGTGTCCATAAAAGATGTGAGATATGAGACCTGTCTGCCGACAGGCAGATGTGAGATGTGAGACTTTTTAGAGTTGTCTCCTATTTCACATCTAGTGTCTAAAATCTATTCAAAATTTAAAAGCTCTAATCACTTAGTAAGTGCAAGACTTTCGGAAACTCTTGTTTTAGGCTTTTATTATCCATCTTGCCATCATAGTCATTGTCTCCGTATTCTAGCCCTACTTTAATCAGGCTCTCTATTCCTTTTCTAGCATCAGTTGCTTGAAGCATTTTTACGAATTCATCCTCTCCTATTTGATAGATAATTTGTGTAATTATATAGCCTAAATCATAGCAGCCTGCTCCACCTCCGCAAGGAAAATCTTTTAATGCTGCAAGAGCTTTTTCATCTCCTTCTAACGTATTCAAAATGAAGCGTTCTAATATTCTATTATCCTCCAAACTTTGATGAGCTAGTAAAGTATTACCTATTATAATTCCGTCAATAGATGTTCTTTTACATCCAATTAGAATCAATATGCAGACTAAAAACAATATGACATTTTCAATTTTCAATTCTCCATTTTCAATTAAAACTTATCCGTCACACAACCCTCTGAGGCATTAGAAACGGAACGGGCATATTTATATAATACACCGCGTTTCACCTTTAAATCAGGTGCTTTCCAAGTCTCTCGTCGTGCTGCGATTTCTGCTTCGCTAAGGTCTGCGACAATGGTATTTGCCTCTGCATCTATCGTGATGGTGTCGCCGTCTTTTAGTAAGCCAATTAAGCCGCCTAATTGTGCTTCTGGCGTAATATGTCCCACGACAAAACCATGTGTGCCACCCGAAAAACGTCCATCGGTAATCAATGCCACTTCTTTACCTAAACCTACGCCCATAATCGCCGAAGTAGGTTTCAGCATCTCTGGCATACCTGGCCCGCCTTTTGGGCCTTCGTAGCGGATGACTACCACATCGCCTTTCTGTACTTTGCCTTCGGCAATGCCATCATTGGCTTCAAATTCGCTATCGAATACTTTTGCTTTGCCTGTGAAGCGTAAGCCTTCTTTGCCTGTTATTTTTGCCACTGCACCTTGCTCTGCTAAGTTGCCATAAAGGATGCGAATATGTCCCGTCTCTTTAATCGGCTTATCGAGTGGACGTAAGATGTCTTGCCCGTCTAGCAAGTTGGGAACATCTTCTAAATTTTCGGCAATTGTCTTGCCTGTTACCGTCATGCAATCGCCGTGTAGGAAGTCCTTTTCTAGCAAATATTTCATCACGGCTGGTGTACCGCCTACTTTGTGGAGGTCTTCCATTACATATTTACCGCTTGGCTTCAAATCTG
>JAHDCQ010000365.1 GCA_020629845.1 Saprospiraceae bacterium
TTTTTTTAATTCAAAGTAACTGTTGAAGCAGTCATTACGCCCAAATGATTACGATGACGAACGGCAATATAATAATCTCCAGCCGTTATTCCTCGAAGTCGAACAGGAGAAACACCATCCGTATCCACTACCGAACCATCGCTTAAAAGCAAAGCAGAGCGACTTGCTAGTACCATCGTTCCTGTGGCAGCATCTCTGGCTTCCACAATCACCCAATCCACTACTGCTTTAGCACCTGTAGTTGCTAAACGCGCACTTGCCACCGTTTCTCCACCGCCACCTACATGCGTATATCCTAGCGTAGTATAAGGCTCTGTAGTAGGCACTAATCCAGCCTGTCTTAAATCATCTGCCATAACGCCTGCGCTAAGTGGTCCTTGCAAAAATACTTTTGGTGCAACAGATACGCTAGGCTCAACGGGACCAATTCCAAAATCAGAAAAGCCTGTATTATAAGTTGCTGTATATATCCAATCCGTGCCATAAGTACCTACTGTAGGAGTTAAGTAAGTTCGGGTATCGGCTGCTGTAGGCGTTGGTAAATCATCAGGGGTGCGAATGTGCATTAAGTCTGCGCGTACGCGTCCCGTTACTGTTTCCCAGCCTGCTATTTCTGCTTCGGTATAGTAGAGACTGATTTCATAGCTACCCGTTGGGTCATTATTATCGGGCGTGACCTGGAAGGTTTTGCTTGCAATATAATCTGCTGCTGTGGGCGACCAAGCTTGTTCAGATGCCGTACCTGCACGTTCTACTTCTACGGTGGTGCAGCCATAGTCATGCGCCGTTAAGTTTTTGATACTTGCCATAATGTTGCCCGTAGCAGGATCATAGAAATATACTTCTGCATTTGGGCCTAAATATTGCTCATCGCCCGCGCCTACATTCACAGGACTTTGCACGACCGTACTTGCATCGCCTACAATTTCTACATTATCTATTGCCCAATACCAATCCCATTCTGCATCGTATATGAAGCGTACTTGTAGATTGGAGGTGGCATAGGAATCAGGTATACTAATACTTACTAAATCAGGGGAAAGCCAACCGCCTAAATCGCCACCCGTTTGGGTTTGTGTTAGGAAAGTTTGCCAAGTCGTACCATCAAATATTTCAACGATAGCTTCTTCTCTATAGCCTGCGTTAAATACATTGAAATATTGGTCAAAAGTAAGCGTCATATTAGTCGCCCCTGCTGCATTGATAACAGGAGAAGTGATGGTTTCATAACTTACACTTCCATTGCCCGCCTGTTCACTATCTACCAATAAAAAGTCAGTGCCATCCAATGTATTAGTCGCACCAGCCGCATAATTTGGAACGATTGTCCAAACATCGCCTACTGAACCACCATCTGTCACCGTCCAGCCGCCAATGCCACTGTTAAAATCATCGGAGAAAATGATGCCAGCAGTTACATTACTAGGCAATATATCATTATCCGCGATGGTAATCGTGTGCATCTGATTCGTTGGACCAGCTATCGCATTACCGCCATTTGCATTAAAGGTGTAACTAAAGATGATGTCTTCCACACTTTCCACGACGGCATCATCATAGATGCGTACTGTTATATCTTGAAATAAAGTACTTGTATCAAGCGTGAACATATCTGGCGTAAAGGTATAGTCAGCATTTGCGCCCATAGTCGCAGTGCCAGTCGTAGTAACTGTTACATCAACAGGCTCGGAAGGCGCAGCATTGATTTGTACACGAATCGTAGTTTCATAATAATCCAAACAGTCATCTGGCGTATCGGCTAGGGTTTCATCTTCTGAAGAACTAGGCGTGCTAAAGCTAATATTGGTAGTGCCTGATGGAGAAGTACAAGAATAAACAAGTATTTCATCCAAATACCAACCATCCCAGCCGTCGCAACCATCGGTAGAGACTTCCCAACGCAATTGTAAATTATCTCCTGGCACGATGCCTAAGGTGGAAAGGTCAATCTGACTTTGTCCCCAGGTGCCTGACCTTGAGCCTTCATCTGCATTCGTGAAGGCGGGCTGTCCAGCTCTAGGGTTGTCGCTTGCCATTACGATATTATCATTATAAGGATTTGCAGTAAATGCCGAAGCGGGTACAAGCGTCCACGCGCCTCCATTTTGACTATAAAATAAATGGCCGCCATCTTCCGCATCTTCAAGCGATACATAGTGGTCGAAGGTCATTAATACAGGAGCCGTTACGCTCGCACCAATCGGAATAATAGGGCTATCTAAGCTAATAATACCATTTTCGAGATTTGAGGTACAATTTCCTAAAATTGGATCTATACCAAACATGCCTGTACCAGTACGACCGTCGGGCAAAGAAGAAGTTAGTGTCCAATCGCGTGCATCCCAAGTACCAGCATTGCTTGGTGTTTGTGCTACTGTCCAACTACCAATACCTGCTTCCCAGTCTTCACTAAAAATTACTTCGCCCGGTGCACCACTTCCACTACATATACTTGGTGCTGGACTAAGCAAAGGCTGAAAACCACAGCCATTATCAGCACGCATTTCTACCGCAGCTACTACATCAATTATTTCTTGGCAATCAGCAGCCGTGAGCATTTCTGCGGGGTCGCTAGAAGGAGTACTTTCTGTACTTAATGCTGTTAGACTTTGCCCTACTAAATCTTGACAAGCTTGCTCTAGGGCATCTGCTAATACGGCAAAATCACTTGTTTGGGTGAGGTAAACCGTTTGTGCGCGCCAAAAAATGTGTGCTGCCTTCGTGAAGCCAATACTTGTAATCGTTTGCCCGTTAAACATCCCACCATCTACTAGCAAGGCATAGGCATGATTCGGAATACCAGAGTTGATATGTACTCCTCCTGCATCCGAAGGTAGACAGTGATAATCTGCATCGGTTACGCGGTCAGGGTGTCCATTGCAGCCTGGTACCCACATATCTCGAATAGCACCTCCAATTCCCGTAGCATCTTCGCCTACTTTCCAACGATTACTCTCGCTGCAGGTCGTACCAGAGCGCACACTATTATCTTCATCTGCATCTTCATAATTATTCAAAAGGTCAATAGTTTCACCCCAAATGTCGGAGAATGCTTCATTTATAGCCCCCGATTCATAGGCATAAATCAAGTTATTGGTATATTCAGTATAAGCATGTCCCCACTCATGGGCTACTACATCATCGGAAGCAGTTTGCTGACAAAATGCAACAGCAGAACCCGTCCAAGTAGCATTTGGGCCAGTACAAGGAATTCTATCATCAATACTGTGCATTTCAGCATCTTGATCGTCATAAGAAGTGTGTCCGAAAGCATGCTCAAAAAAGTAATAGGTATCTTCTGCTGCTACTGCTTGGTTTTGTTGCCATTGGTCAAGGCTACCAGGTAGTGGGTCGCCTTCTGTCCATATTTCATTGGCACTACTAGTGTTTCCGTCATACACTCTACGGAATAAAGCACAAGCTATCCCTGTATATTGCTCTACCACGCTGCCTTTGTGGGCATTGATATATAAGAATTCTCGTACGTCAAGGTCGTTTCGTACTTCGACTTCGTATACTAAATAAATGCCATCTCTAGAACCTTTAGCTAAACCTTTGTTGAAAATATAGAGTTGGTTGCTATTAACATAAAGTGGTGCATTCAATCCGTCCCTATTTTGATTCGTTACTTCTTCTACAGCAATTAAAGCTGCCGCCGTTGCAGTTATAGTAGGTTCTGGATTGATGTTGATATTGGGGATATAGTTACCATTAACGACTGAAATATTTTCATTTGGATTGAAATGAAAATGTAATTGTCCATCGAACACAGGAACATCCTTAAAGTATTGCCCCATAGTATAGCGTTGATAGCCATACTTGTCCTGCTTGATACCTTTTACTCTTAGTTCTGAAGTAGCATCTTCTATGCCAAACATATCACCGTATTGCCTTAAAAAAGCAGTCGTCTTTTGAGCTAATGTACCACGGTAATTCATGGCTCTATCCGAAGGGAGACGAATAAAATTAGGGGCATCAGTAGAAGTATGTAGTGCAACGGAAGCACCTGTAGCTTCTCGGAATTCTCGAATACGATCAGCGTTTTGTGCTTGCAGACCTATGCCTAAGCACATCAATAGGATAAAGAAAAGAAAACGCATGGGTAAAGTTTTTTTATGAAATAAAATTTATAAAAAGTAGGCAAGTACAATTCTGGATAGTTGTAAATGACGTAGTTGGATAGGCTACGTTTTATGGAAATAACCAACCTACTATATTAACAGTATGAAATAATCTTATTTGTTAGCACCGAGCTTTTAGGATATTCGCTCGAATATGTATGAAAGGTGTTCACAAAAGGGTAGTGTGTGAAGTATATAAGTAGTAGTGGAAAGTATTTACACTCGACTACTGATCTACAAAAGTACAAGAATACCAGATAAGAACGCGGGAAAGGAGTAGAAATTTTGGCGAGTCATAAAAATTTGACAATCTCGTCTTATGTCTAAGGACTTAAGGCGTGTGTTTCGCCATTGATTTGAATGTGCATATAAAAAATGTATTGGAAAGGAATACCGATACGGAGAGTATAGATGAAGCTATCTTTGAACACGTCCCACTATTGAAATAGTGGGCTAAGGGAGTAGTATTTTCATCCACCAATTCATTGGCGGGGAAAATTATATCATTGACTTTTCCCTACGACAGCATGAACTGTATTAGGTACAAAGGGTATGCTCTCAGCCCGTTCGGATACCCCTAAAGCTTTACAAAGATACCCGCTTTTCTATAAAATATCGTTTTATATGCGATATTTGGGATTGGGAAGAGTAGCTATTTTTTTTGGTCATCATACAACGCATCACATATTTCATCCCTCTTTCTAGTGTATTTA
>JAHDCQ010000034.1 GCA_020629845.1 Saprospiraceae bacterium
TTGCGCCCCTGCATTATGGAACGCCTACAAACCGACGATGAACTCATCAATCTCGCGCCTGACTTATTCGTAGCGGATTTGGAGCGTTTAGAAAATGCCTATTTCAGCGCAGCCGCAGCGAATAGTGATTATCCTTTCGCGCTGATTGGTCGCCGTAACTTACGCCACCACAACACTTGGACACACAATGCCGAACGCCTAAAACGTGGCCGCGAACAATGCACCCTCCTACTACATCCCGATGATGCCAACACGCTGGGTGTGCAAGACGGGGAATTGCTGCAAGTACGTTCTCGCGTGGGCAGTGTGCAACTGCCTGCCGAAATTAGCGATGAAATCATGCGCGGCGTGGTGAGTATGCCGCAAGGTTGGGGTAGTCGCAAAAAGACGGGGATGCGTGTAGCGGCTGCTTATGGCGGTGCGTCCATCAATGACTTGACGGATGAAACGCGTATGGATGTCCTGACGGGGAATGCGGCTTTGAATGGGCTTGGGGTGATGGTGGAGCGCATTCTAAACTAACTGTTTTTCTGCTGTATTTCCTTGACTTGCTCTACGCTAAGTCCTGTTACTTCAGCAGTTAATTCAATGCTCATTCCATTGTCTAAACATCTTTTGGCGACTTCATACATTTCTTTTTTGATAGCGATAGTCACTCTGCCTATCGCGTCTTGTTGTGCGATGTAGGAATTGTCATAAGCTATCAATTCTTCTTTAGCCCAATTGTATTTATCTGCGTCTTTGTAGGCTTCTACTAGACCTTCATCGTCTGTATTTTCGGGAATGACATCTAGGTTTTCTGCTTCTTTCAAGAAGAAAACCCACTTCTCTTCTAGGGTTTCTAATTCCTCTGTTGGTTTATCGAATTTTTTCAACTCAATGAAGGTGAATTGAATATCCTTTAGGCTATGCTCATAAGTTTTACCATTCATGATGAGGTGATGCGATAGATAATCTTCGCTATCAAAAAAGTTGAAATCTAAAATGCCGATGAAGTAAGTGGGTTTTAGCAGGGCGTAGTCTTCGCCTCTATCTATTTGCATAGAGTAATCGCGGCAAGTGTAGTATTGTACACGCTTATCGAAGCCCTCTACATCTACGACTTGCATTTCGATGACGAATTGTTGCCCTCTTTCATCCTTTGCACGTACATCAATGATAGAGGCTTTCTCCCCTGCCACTCGCGGCAGTTGGTAGGGGTTGATAATCGTTACTTCTTTTATACGCTCTTCGCCTTCTAGTTTTAAAATGGCATTCAAGAAGGAAAGAAGGATGTTGCTCTTCTTTTCATTGCCAAATATTTTGCGAAAGGCGATGTCGTTTTTTACGTCTACGAATTTCATAGTGGCTTACTTTAACTTTTGGGAATTACAAAATGTCATTTAGCTCTATCTTTTTTATTTGATATTAAACTCTTCTAGGTTTTCTAATACGTATTTATTCCTCATTTGCTTTGCAATCCCTTTAACATAAATTTCAACTCCATCTTTATGTGCTTCAACTGCTTTTTTATATCTTTCACTACTCAATTGAACTTCAATTATTTGCTTTTCTTCTGCAATGTCTGCTTCAATCCAAATTTTACCTTTACTTTCTATTTCTTTAGAAGATAGTCTGAAGATTATTCCTCTTGTTTCTAAAGGTACACTCTCAAGTAAAATGTCTTTAATTTCTTTGACTGTTAATTGAATTTTTCCTAGTTCATCTCGAAGATTCTCGTAATAACTCTCCTTGGCAACCTTATTACTATCCAAAGAAACATTGACATTTTGGATTTCAGCTTCTTTATAAAGCTTGATTATTGCTTCAAATAACTCAATATTTATGTATTCCTTATGTTCTTCAATAAAACCTTTATCAATATCTTTTATGTCATATTCAGATGAGACGTAGGTAAGAAATTGAATAGAATCAAAAAGCATGTTTGGAACTGAACGCTCTCCCATTAGAGTTAAGTGGTTTTCTGGCAATTCAAATTTTAAGATATAACTTCCAAATTCGGTTTGCCTTCCCCTACAAAAATTTATATATTGAGCAACTTCGTATTTAGCATTTCCGAATATTGGTTGATTAGAAACTGAAAAAACTACTGCTTGTTTAATTGAATTGAAAACTTGGTTAAAAGCATTTTTCAATCTTTCAAGTCTGATTGTACCAAGTTTTGTATCATGGTCGATAATTTGTAGTCTGAAAATTGAATTATTAGATGCAAAAAAAGTCTTAAAGTCTTCTACAGCATATCTATCTCCATATACATCATCTAGGATTTCAGCAATGCCATCTATGTATTTTTTGAAACCTCTATCTTCCTCGTTATTAGGAATTTCAATGTAAAATTCTTTTGGAAGCTCTAATATAGTTGGGGGATGATATACATCAAATAGCTTTGTCTGCCTGATTCTTTGCCAGCCATGACTATCTAAAAAGTTAATAATATTTCCTAGCTTGTACTTCATATTAATCCCATAATGTTGAGAACAAGTTTGGAAATAGTTCAGTGTTTACTTTGTTTGTTTTAGGAATTTCTATCGTAACAGAAGACGTATTTGATGAACGTTCCAAGTTGGAAGGTAATTGATACCAAAAAGCTTCTTTTCTAGTAATTATCCCATCTTGTAAAGACTCAACACATTTAGTCATATCGGAAGGTACAATAAATACAATTAAAATCAATGGTATTAATGCACCATCTTCCTTTGCCCTCTCGACTAAATCATTGTAGTTTTTGACTTCAAGCCTATACTTTATTGAGTTTTCAGAGTAACTTATCCAATCTTCTGAAACGGCCTTCAATTGAACATCAATTGATTTTCCACTTGTTAAGTATCTCCCTTTGCCATTCTGTGTTCTTTTTAAAGATTTTCTTATCTGCAAATCAGTTCCATAATCACGACCATCATGATTGAAATACCCCTTATTATGAGCTATAGTTAAGATAAAATCTCTAGATAACTCCTCCATTATATCGTTTGTGGTCATTTTCTAGTTTTTCTGTATGTAGGACACAAAACTTTAGTGATTTGTATCAATACGTTTATTTATTTATTTCGATTTAGCAGAATTTTGACTTGTTCGTAAAACTTTACTACTTAAAAAACCACACACCAGACATTATGCATAGTATAGTAAGAATGCTATTTTGCAACAAGATAAAAAAATCTTCCAATTGACCTTATAACCTTACGTTTAAATCAAATGTAACGGTTCTGCCGATGCCCCTCCCGCAAGGCCTCAAAAACCCGCCAACAATACCCATATTCCCAGGCAGACACCTGCGTCATCTGCAACAAAAAAAGCGAGTTATCCTCATCTGCCAAAATAGAGTCAAAAAGCGTGTTTAATTCTTGTTGTAAAGCTGGCGAGTTGGAGGCTATTTGCTTTATATGATGCCCAAGTACTATCGCGCCACAAACAATGGTATCAAAATCCTCCAAATCGAATAAATAGGCAAAGTCGCGTACAATCTGTGCTTGCTGGAGGTCGTAATAGACTTCGAGGATGCGGCTAATATCTCTGGTGTGTTTTTGAGAACTGCGGTCGGGTTGTCGGTCTTTCCAAGCGATGAATTTCAGTAAGGCAATGGCTTCCAAAGAGGCGATTTTGATGACAAGCTTTTCGTTGAGTTGGTGTTCAATTGTAAAGTCATAGACCTCTTGAAAGCCAAACATATTCATTTGCTTGACAAAATCGGGAGGTAGTTCTAGCATTCTATCCACTTCGATATTTCCATAGGGAAGTATGTCGGTATAAATGCCTTCGGCAGATATAAATTCGTGGAGATTTCCGCCTTGTTTGAAATGCTCTTTTCCGATAAGATGCTGGGTAAAAGCTTCATATTTTTCCCAAGAATCAAGCGCGATAGCGATGTCTATATCGCGCGTGGCGAGTCCTTTTGGTAGCTGGTAATGTTCAAAAAGCAAGTCACGCGCAAAAGCACCAACTACAAAATAGTCGACTCCAAACTGCTCGGTCGCAGTATTAAGACACTGAAAAAAGCGGTTGAGGTCTTTACCATTGAAATCCATTTTTGGTCATTTCGTCTTTAATATTATGATGTAAGATGTTTTCTGCCGCTTCATGGCTACGATAGTCTTTAGAAGTGAGCAAGTCCGCATACACTAGGATGTGGGGCATGTAGGGAAATTCATTGGCTTGTTCTACCTCGTTTTCCCAGAAAGGTGCTAAGACTTCTACGATATTTTCTTGTCCATCAAGCTTATTGATAGGCAATAAACCATATTGCGTACTCAATTCACTTATTCTTAAATCCGTATAGATGATTAAGCGTTTAGGATTTCTGAGCCAAGTAAGATATTCCGCCCGATATTCTCCACTATAAGGAAGATTTTGTTGAATCATACCCGCGCCACTAAACTGCTCTGGCTGGAGTGGAATAAAATACCCGCGATGAATTTTAGGCCGTAGATTTTTTATATAAGCCAATGCCCATTGCTTTATCAGGCTTTCTATTTGTATAAATTGTTTTTTGCTTTTGCCTGCATTTACTATAAAGCCATCCTCTTCCAATTCTTCTAAAACATAGCTGACTGCCGCAACAGAACTTGCCGCCTCTTTCGCAATCTTTCGGATGCTTTGTTGTACTAAAGTGGGTTGCATCAGTAAATGAAAGATGATTTTCAAGCCCGTTTTTTGGAAAGCACGCTTGGTATTGAAACTTTGGTCAAAGACTTTTCCTTCAACCGATAGGCGAAGTTGCGGTAGATTGATATAGGTATTCCCTGCGGCATCAATGAAGAACAGGTTTTCTTTTCGGAAAAACTGTTTTGTTTCCTCCGAAGCATGGTCAATAATAAAAAGCAGTGGATTATTAGAGTTGAGTTGTTGAAATTTATGGAATGTATTTTTAATGCGTCCGATGCTTGGGCTATTCATGATAACAAAATCGAATTTAGTCTTGTCCAAACTCAATCTGCCATCAATGCCAGCAGCCTTGCCGTTTTGTAGGAGTTGGTCGTTTACTACCATTCCTTGAAATAAACTACTTAATGCCAGTTTACTTCTATCTAGAATATCTACTTCTTTTAGTGTGTTCATTTATTGTGAACATTTTATATTTTCATACAAAAGTAATCATTATTCTAACTTTTGTCAAGAATGATTTAGTCAGCCAGCATCTTTTGTAACACGCTCTCCTCCCGAATAACCCGATCTGGCTTATTAATCCAAGCCGTCAAACGCAGCATTAGGCGCACGATTGGAGAGGGTGCATATACAATGTATGCCTCCATTTTAGAGAATTGCGTCAGTCCTTCCAGTAGAAATGGATTGATTGGGTTTACGACTTTTACTTTGGATGTATCGAGGATATATTTCCACTTCCCCCTCGCTTGGGCATCAAACTGTTCCAGTACCTTCAAATCTTTTTTGACCAAGGCAGGGCCAACATATCCATGCGGTATGGCGTATAGTGTGCTTCTATCTTCGTTGGTATAGACTTCAATATAGCCAAATCGGGATTCGATGCTTGTTAGTTTGTGCATGTTTTGTAGCTGTATCGTTTTCTGCCAGTTAATTGTTGTTGGATGCCAAAATCCAAAAGTGCGCTTGTTTTCCAACTTTTACAAAAAAGCTATCTTTACCGCCACAAAATAGCAACTATGCGTAAAAAATACGGCACAACTTGGTGGGGAAAACAATGGCTCAATGCACTCAACAATATTGACTACTCCAATCGTCTGCCGCGCGGACGTACATACGCAAATAAAGGTGCAGCGCGTGACATCGAAATCAAGGACAACCGTATCAGCGCAAAAGTACAGGGTTCACGACCGCGTCCGTATAAAGTGGATTTGGAAATTCCGAAATTTACAGCAACACAAAAAGCCCGAATTTTGGAGTTGATTACGGATAATCCGCTTTATCTATCGCAACTCCTCAATCGAGAATTACCAGGCGAATTGAATGATATTTGCCGCCAAAATGGTATTCATATTTTCCCAAATTCTTGGAAGGAAATTCATGGCAGTTGCTCTTGCCCCGATTGGGCAGTGCCGTGCAAGCACCTCGCTTCGGTGCTGTATTTGGTTGCCAATGAAATTGATAAAAACCCCTTCTTGGTCTTCGATTTGCATGGTTTTGATATGTTCAAAGGCTTGGAGGCAGTCGGCTATTCCATTAGTGGGCAGCGCGATGTGTCTATTTTAGCGGCGGATGAATTGTGGCAAACATACAGTCATTCCGAAATGGAATTTGTATTTGACGAAACTATTTTTGACCAACTTGATTTTAGTACGCTACCGAATTGCCAAGAAGGTTTACTGACGCTCTTGAGTCCAAATCCTGTTTTTTATCCTGCTAAAGACTTTAAGCCTATTTTACAAAAAGCCTACAAAAACGTGGCACGCGCCATGCAAAAAACGCTAAAAGCCGAAGTCAAAACCGAAAAATCAAGCACCCTCATCATGGATGTAGCCGACGAGGTGGAACTACTGCTCGATAGCGAATTAGAGTTTCAAAAATGCAATATTCGAGATGCAAAGGGCAAACTACTCTTGGCGATTGATAATGAGGAAGAACTAAGCAAGTGGTTACAAGAGATTCCTTTTGCACAACTCGACTTGCTCTCGGACGCGCTACGTGGCTTGTACCTTGCTTATCGTTTTGCGCAGCAACTTGCAATGGAGAGTGCCTTCATTCCGCAACTATTGCGTATGGGCAAACGCTACAAAATCCGTTGGATTCCTGCGACGCTAAATGAGCAAGTCCGCACGGTTTATGAGCAAGTGCAACAACTTGTGCCGCCCAATTTGCTCCATTATAAAGTTGGGAAAGACATTCACGCGCCTAGCTCGAAAGATGGGTTTACGGCATTGCTATCGGTCTTTTTGAGTCATTTTGTAACAACTCATTTTAGTGCTGATTACCGAGCGCAAGAATGGGAAGCGATACGGATGTTTTTTAATGGTTCATTGGAAAAATTCGTTGGTTTCGAGCAGAAGGAATACCCTGCGGCGGTGCAGCTTTGGCTCAATCGCTTCTATATCGTGGATAAGCAACATGTGCCTGTACTGAAAATTGATGATATTGACGATGGCTTTGAAGTTTCGATTTGGGTAGAAAATAAAGAGCAACCCCTCGCCGATTTGATTGCGTTGAAATCACTACTAGAAGACGAACAATTCAACGCCTTACGCTTAGATGTGCTACGCGATATGGCGATGCTGGCAGAGTATTTTCCGCAAATTTCGCGTTTAGTAGCTTCCAAAGGGAAAGAAGAATTGCGCTTCGATTCAGATACTTTTGTGCCAATTCTATTCAGAATACTACCCACAATTCGCTTGTTTGGTATTCGAGTGCTGATGCCAAAGGCTTTGCGAAAACTCTTGCGTCCACAAATGTCTATGGCTCTGCAAGCAGATGACGAAAGCGGTATCATAAAGAAATCTTCCATCATCAGTTTGGATGGAATGTTGAGCTTTAGATGGCATATTGCGATTGGCGATAAGGTATTGAGCGAGGCAGAGTTTCTGAAAATGGTAAAAGAATTATCGGGCATTGTGAAACTGAATGACCAATATGTCTTTTTTGACGAAAAAGAAATTCAAGCCCTCATTGATAAGCTCGAAAATCCGCCTACGCTTGACCCTAATCAACTCTTACAAGCTGCCTTGACAGAACAATACGAAGGCGCAAGAGTCGTGCTAGACAAAAATACGCGTCAACTCATTGATAGGTTGCTAACCAACGAAGGCACGGAAACGCCCGCAGGTCTAAGAGCCACCTTGCGCCCCTATCAGCAATCGGGCTATGAGTGGTTGTATAAAAATACACGGCTTGGTTTCGGTAGTCTCATTGCCGATGATATGGGATTGGGAAAAACACTGCAAGTCATCACTACCCTACTGAAACTGAAAGAAGATGGCGAATTGGGCAAAAAGAAGGCTTTAATAATCGTTCCTACTACGCTTTTGACCAATTGGCAGCGCGAAATTCAAAAATTCGCACCCGAATTGCGCGTACATATCTATCATGGTTCTAATCGGACGCTAGAACCTTTGGACTTGGTAGATTTGCTGATAACTACTTATGGTGTAGTACGTAGCGAAACCGCTAAATTGCAAAAAATAAAATGGCTGGCCGTAGTCATTGACGAAGCCCAAGCCATCAAAAACCCGAAGACGGCACAAACCAAAGCCGTAAAGAAAATGAAAGCGCCTGTGCGTATCGCAATGAGTGGTACGCCTGTAGAAAATCGCTTGAGTGAATATTGGAGTATTTTTGATTTTAGTAATAAAGGCTATCTAGGGACGCTCACGAAGTTCAAAGAAAAATACGCCGCACCCATCGAAATTGATAGAGACCAAAAACGCCTACGTCAATTCCGACAAGTAACCGAACCTTTCATTTTGCGACGCTTGAAATCGGATAAATCCATCATCAAAGACTTGCCCGATAAGGTAGAAAAAGATCAATTCTGCAAACTCACGAAGGAGCAGACCGCACTCTACCAAAATGTAGTAGATACCACGATGGAAAGCATTGACAATGCAGAAGGCATCGCGCGCAAAGGCTTGATTTTGAAACTTATCACCGCGCTGAAGCAAGTCTGTAACCATCCAACGCAATTTTTGAAAAAAGGTAAAAGCGACCCAGAACTATCAGGTAAAAGTGTGTTGCTGATGGATTTGCTGCGCCAAATTTTCGAGCAAGGCGAAAAGGTATTGATTTTCACCCAATATCAACAAATGGGTAAGCTACTCGCCAAGATGATAGAAGCCGAATTTGGTCTGGAAACACCTTTCCTGCATGGCGGTGTCACGCGGAAAGGGCGAGATGAAATGGTGCAAGATTTTCAAAACAATCGAGCTACGCGGGCTTTATTACTCTCCCTGAAAGCAGGTGGAACAGGACTCAATCTAACAGCAGCGAACCACGTCATTCATTACGACCTTTGGTGGAATCCTGCGGTGGAGGCACAAGCTACCGACCGCGCCTATCGTATTGGGCAGGAGCGTAATGTTTTTGTGCATCGCTTTATTGTAGAAAATACTTTTGAGGAAAAAATCAATAAACTCCTCAATGAAAAGAAGGAACTCGCAAATCTCACTGTTTCTACTGGCGAGAAATGGATTGGAGATTTATCGAATAAAGATTTGCAAAAATTGGTAAAGTTGGGATAGTGTGTAAAATCACCTATCTCAACAACTCAACAATCTTATCCCCTACTCCACTCGTTCCTAAAAACTGTTCCTTATTTAGGTCTTGTGTCACAAAGCCCTCTTGAATACAGCGATGAACGGCTTGTTCAATATCCGTAGCAGCAGCATCCAAATCGAATTGGCGTAGCAGCATAGCCCCCGATAGGATGGTCGCCATAGGGTTTGCTATATCTTTGCCTGCCGCTTGAGGATAAGAACCATGAATGGGTTCAAAAAGAAAATTTTCCGCGCCAATGGAAGCCGAAGGCAGCAAGCCCATAGAACCAGAAAGCACACTCGCCGCATCGGAAAGTATATCGCCGAACATATTGGAGGTCAACATCACATCGAATTGCGCAGGCCACACAATGAGTTGCATCGCTGCATTATCTACGAACATATAACTCACTTCCACATCCCCATACTGTGGCGCGATACGCTGTACCACGCGTCGCCATAAGCGCGAACTTTCTAGCACATTTGCCTTATCCACTAAACAGAGTTTCTTGCGTCGCTTTTGTGCTGCTTGAAAAGCTAAATGTGCAATGCGTTCTATTTCTGAGACTTCATAGTAGCAGACATCTTGCGCCGAATTGCCATCTTCTGCAGTAGATTTTTCTCCAAAATAAATCCCACTTGTCAATTCTCGATAAATGATTAAATCTACGCCTTCCAAACGCTCTTTTTTGAGCGGAGAAAAGTCAGCAAGTTCGGCATACATCACCGTCGGGCGGATATTGGTGAATAAGCCCAAGCTTTTCCGCATCCGCAGCAAGCCTTGTTCTGGACGGACTTTTGCATCGGGATTATTATCGAATTTCGGATCGCCTACCGCGCCTAATAATATTGCCTCAGCTTGTTCACAAAGTGCTTGTGTAGCTTTAGGAAATGGGTCGCCTGTTTCATCTATGGCAATTGCACCAATCAAACCTTCTTGAAATTGGAGCTTTAGGTCATATTTCTTGGAAACGGCTTTCAATACCTTTACTGCTTGCTCTACCACTTCTGGCCCAATGCCGTCGCCGCGTAATAGGGCGATGTTTTCTAATTGCTTCATCTTTGAATTGTATTGAACCATATAAGGCACATAAGCTTCAAAACTTATATGCCCTTATGTGCCTTATATGGTTCAAAAAAATTACTAATATATGACTTGCCTTTTTTCAAAAGCACTTATATCTTGCTCCAAACTTAATAGAAAATCTAAATCGTCATAGCCATTTAGGAGGCAAGTTTTTTTATAGTCATCAATTTCAAAAGTCGTGCTTTCGCCTGTGCTTTCATTGATGAAAAGATTCTTTTCCAAATTGATGCTAAAAGGCGCGTTAGGCTGCGCTTCTATCGTCTCAAAGCAGCGATGCAGAAAATCCTCACTCACAGTAATAGGCAAAATACCATTATTCATCGCATTACCTTTGAAAATATCTGCAAAAAAGCTACTCACCACCACCCGAAAACCATAATCCGCCAATGCCCAAGCCGCGTGTTCTCGACTCGACCCACAGCCGAAGTTTCTGCCTGCAATCAAGATTTCGCCGCTATAAATAGGATTATTCAGTACAAAATCCTGAATTGGTTCGTCATTTTTATGAAATCGCCAATCGCGAAAGAAGTTTTCACCAAAGCCCTCACGCGTAATCGCTTTCAAGAAACGCGCAGGAATAATTTGGTCCGTATCTATATCTGCAATCGGCAGGGGGACTGCCGTTGATGTTAATCTATTAATAGGTTTCATTCTTCTGAATTGAAAATTGAAAATGGAGAATTGAAAATTACAACTCACAAAAATTATCCATTTTCAATTTTTAATTTTCAATTAGACTTACGTCTACAATATGTCCAGCAATCGCTGTAGCCGCCGCTGTCAATGGACTCGCCAAAAACGTACGCGCTCCTGGGCCTTGTCGTCCTTCAAAATTACGATTGGAGGTAGAAACGCAATATTCCCCCGAAGGAATTTTATCCTCATTCATACCGAGACAGGCACTGCAGCCAGGCTCACGGAGTTCAAAACCTGCGGCAGCTAGTATTTTATCCAAGCCTTCTACTTGTGCTTGGCGTTCCACTTGCTTCGAGCCAGGCACTACGAAAGCCGTTACATTATCCGCTTTCTGTTTGCCTTTCACATAATCCGCCACCAAGCGCAAATCTTCGATACGCGAATTGGTACAACTACCAATAAATACATAATTTACCTGCTTACCCAAAAGCTGTTCGCCTGCTTGCAAGCCCATGTAGTTTAAGGACTTTTCGCTATTCGGCAAATTCGGCACTTCAGCGGTGATTTTGATGCCCATACCCGGATTTGTACCGTAGGTAATCATTGGCGTGATGTCGGCAGCTTCAAATTCATACTCTTTATCGAAAGTCGCGCCTTCATCTGTTTTCAAGCTGCGCCAAAAAGCAATTGCTTCTTCTGATTTTGGTGCATTAGGCGTATTTAGCAAATAATCAATCGTAGTTTGGTCGGGTGCAATCATACCGCCCCGTGCGCCCATTTCGATGCTCATATTGCAAATGGTCATCCGCGCTTCCATCGAAAGGCTGCGAATTGCCTCGCCTGCATATTCCACAAAATAACCCGTGCCGCCAGCCGCCGTCAGCTTCGAGATGATGTAGAGAATAATATCTTTTGCGAAGACATTTTTTCCTAATCTACCATTAATCGTAATCCGCATCGTTTTTGGACGTGCCAAAATCAGGCAATTCGTCGCCATTACTTGCTCTACTTGGCTCGTACCAATGCCAAAAGCAATGCAGCCAAACGCACCATGCGTTGAAGTATGACTATCGCCACAAACAATGGTCATACCAGGCTTGGTGAGTCCCAATTCTGGCCCTATGACGTGTACAATGCCTTGCTTTTCGTGTCCAAGTCCATAGAGTTCTACACCAAATTCCTCGCAATTCGCGTAGAGTTTCGCTACTTGCTCGCGTGATTGGGCTTCTTTTATCGGTAAATGCTGATTGATAGTCGGCACATTATGGTCGGCAGTAGCGGTCGTTTTGCTTACATGTCGCAAACCAATGCCGCGCCGCTTTAAACCATCAAATGCTTGCGGACTCGTCACTTCATGGATGAAATGTCGGTCAATGTATAGCACCTCGCGTCCGCTTGGAATTTCACGTACTACGTGGCTATCCCATATTTTATCGAAAAGTGTTTTTTTCATAGTAATCGCCAAGCGGTGCTTGGCTCAAAATTTATACTTCAAAGCGTGTCTTGCGCCAAGCCCGCCTGAATGGAACGGACAGGTACCACTTGGCGGTTACTAAGCCGCTTTTGCTAAAACTACTGTCTTGATAATCTTCAATAAATCCTCATTATTCACTTCCTTTTTGCTATCGGCAACGGATAGAAAGTGGGGATAGATCAAATCCAATTGTACTTTACTTAAATTATGCCCCAAATGCTTCGCTCGATAAGCAATCGCAGAGCGACCACTACGCGCCGTGAGTACAATGGAAGAGAAATCAACACCTACATCTTTCGGGTTGATGATTTCATAGGTTTCGCGACTTTTTATCACGCCATCTTGATGAATACCTGATGAATGTGCGAAGGCATTATCCCCTACAATCGCTTTATTTGCTTGCACCACTACCCCCATTTTAGTAGATACTAATTCACTCATGCCTTTTAGCATGGGCGTTTTAATATCGGTATAAAATTCACCTTTTTTGCGATGATTGATAATCATCACGACCTCTTCGAGCGAGGTATTTCCTGCACGTTCTCCGATGCCATTTAAAGTGCATTCTACTTGGGTAGCACCATGTTCTACAGCAGCGATGGAATTGGCAGTAGCCAAGCCCAAATCGTTGTGGCAATGCGCAGAAATATGCACTTTGTGAATGCCTTTTACATGTTCTACAAGATATTGAATTTTAGCTCCATATTCGTGGGGCAGGCAGTAGCCTGTGGTGTCGGGGATATTCACTACGGTCGCGCCTGCTTTTATCGCGGCTTCTACTATGCGGGCTAGGTATTCGTTATCGGTACGGCCTGCATCTTCCGCATAAAACTCCACATCTTCCACGAAGGATTTTGCATATTTCACAGCAGCCACGGCACGTTCTAGGATTTTTTCGCGGGTGGAATTGAATTTTGCACGAATATGCGAATCAGATGTGCCAATGCCTGTATGTATACGCGGACGCTTGGCATAGGTGAGTGCCTCAGCAGCACACTTGATGTCCTTTTTTACCGCACGGCTTAAACCGCAAACCGTCGCGTTTTTGACTAATTTGCTGATTTCTTCTACCGATTTAAAATCGCCAGGCGAGGAAATTGGGAAACCTGCCTCTAGCACATCTACGCCCATCAGGTCGAGTTGTTCGGCAATGATTAATTTTTCTTTAGTGACTAATTTGCAGCCTGGCACTTGTTCGCCGTCGCGAAGGGTAGTATCAAATATGTGAACCTTTTTACTCACAATTGTTATTTTTATAATTCTCTACCAATAATTCTTTGTCAATTATCAGTAAATACAATTTTATATTCTTTAAATAAATTCTGATATAGAATATTTAAATGCGTTTCTGACTTCAAAAGTATTTGCTGTATTAAGGTTCAACAAACCAAAAAGGGCAAGAATTACGCTTTCTAAAATAGCAGGTTCTACAAATACAGTTTAGGGTCAAAAAGGCGTTTTTTTACGATAAAGAGTAAGTGTTTTTTGGCTTTAAACTAGCTATTTATAAGGAAGACCTTCGACTTTTATAAAAGGTTCATCTTTCATTTTTATACCTTTGTCGCAAATACAAATCATTCAAATATGAGACCACTTTTGCTATGCTTGCTTAGTGTTAGTAGTATGTTCATTGCTACAGCGCAGCAGTCCTATTTCCAGCAAGAAGTAAACTATACCATAGATGTGACGCTCGATGATGAAGCACACACTATTGCAGGAACGATTGAGATGGAATACATCAATAATTCGCCTGACGAATTGCAGGAGATTTATTTTCACCTTTGGCCCAATGCCTACTCCACGAAACAGACTGCTTTTGCTAAGCAAAAATTGCGTCAAGGAGATACGCGATTTTACTACGCCAAAGCCCAAAATATGGGCAATATTGATGGCTTAAGTTTCCAAGTAGATGGTAAAAATGCTAGTCTAATTCCCGACGCGGAACACCCTGATATTGCACTTTTAAAATTGCCTAAAGCCCTAAAATCGGGCGAAAAAGTGCAAATTAGTACCCCTTTTACCGTAAAAATTCCTGCTTCCTACTCGCGCTTAGGGCATGTAAAGACTTCCTATCAGATGACCCAATGGTATCCGAAGCCTGCTGTGTATGACCACAAAGGCTGGCATCCAATGCCTTATTTTGATCAAGGAGAATTTTATTCCGAATTTGGCTCTTTTGATGTGTCTATCACCTTGCCCAAAAACTATGTGGTAGGCTCTACAGGAACACTACAAACAGCTAGTGAAATTGCTTTTTTAGAAGAAAAAATAGAAGACACAAAAGCCTACTTTGCGGGGGATACGACCTTTTTTAGCTTTAAAAATAGATTTCCAGATTCTGATACAGAAACAAAAACAATTCGCTATACCGCCGAGAATGTGCATGATTTTGCATGGTTCGCCGATAAGCGATTTAAAGTAGCAAAGGGCGAGGCAAAATTAGCTTCGGGTAAAAAAGTGGATACTTGGGCGATGTTCACGGCTAGTGAGGAAAAGCTGTGGGAAAAAGGCGTAGATTACGTGACGCGCTCGGTAGAATTTTACTCCAAGCATGTAGGCGAATATCCTTGGCCGCAAGCAACGGCAGTACAAAGTGCCTTGAGTGCAGGTGCTGGTATGGAGTACCCGATGATTACAGTAATTGGACGTTCGGGTAATGCTGAAGCTCTGGACGAAGTGATTACGCATGAAGTGGGACACAATTGGTTTTATGGTATTTTAGCTTCCAACGAACGCGACCACCCCTGGATAGATGAGGGCATTAATTCCTATTACGAATTCCGCTATATGGATGAATACTATGGTGCATCTTCGATGGAAGGTATGGTACCTAATGTAGTACGTGGCAAATCGAAGATGACATTGGGCGAAGGCGGCTATTTATTCCTAGCGCGCCAAAACCGCGACCAAGCACCAAATACGCATTCGGATTCGCTTACCAGTCTGAATTATGGCTTGGGGGCATATATGAAGCCCGCGCTCGTATTCCGCCACTTAGAAAAATATTTGGGCATAGAAACCTTTGACCCTATTATGCACGATTTTTACAATCAATGGAAGTTCAAGCATCCGTATCCAGAGGATATTAAAGCGCACTTTGAAAAAGCGAGCAAGAAAGATTTGGATTGGTTTTTTGATGGCTATTTATTCTCCAATGATAAAATAGATTATGCTGTAAAAGGCATGAAAAAGGAGAACAATGGCTACCAACTGAAAGTCAAAAATAAGGGTGATATAGCAGCTCCCTTCTCGCTGGACTTTATGCGCGGCGACGAAATTGTGCAGACCAAATGGATTGAAGGCTTTAAGGACGAACAATTGATAAGCATCACGAATGGGGACTATGATAAAGTAGTGGTAGATGGACAACGGGTAAGTCTTGATCTAAACCGCCGCGATAATACGGCGCGCATCAAAGGATTTCCGAAAACAGGCAGTCCACTTGGGCTTAACTTATTGGGTAGCGTGGACGACGATGAGCGTAATAATATTTCCATCGCGCCTGCTTTGAGTTTTAATAATTACGATAAGTTGATGGTGGGTGGTGTACTCCATAATCTAACTGTGCCAACGCGTAAATTTGAATTTGTACTCATCCCAATGTATGGTACAAAGTCAAAAGATTTGGTAGGTTTGGGTTCGTTGCGCTACAACTTATTCCCGAAGACGGATGCGATTCAAAAGGTTTCTTTGCAATTGAATGGGCGTAGCTTCAACTACAATTTTGATGATGTTTATGGCTTCCACAATGTTTTCTATAAACTCGCACCTAAGCTGGAAGTAACCTTCGGCAAAAAGGAAGCAACTAGCAATGTGACGCAAAAAGCACAATATCGCTATGTGAAAATATGGCAAGACAATGGGCGCGGCTTGGACGTAGAAACGTTAGAATTTGAGCGTACGCAACGCGACTATGAGGTGCATGAATTGCGCTATGAACTAGAGAAAAAAGATGCCTTGAGTCCACTCAACACCTCCGCTACTTTGCATCAAGGGAAGGGCTTCACGAAGGTATTCGCGCATTTCAATCAGCGTATTAGCTACTCCAAGCCGAAGAAAGGCTTGAGCATTCATGCGTTTGGCGGCTATTTCATCAATTACGATACGCCTGATGCCAATGCGCGCTTCTTGATAAGTGGCACGAATGGCTTTGGTATTTTCCAGAAGGATTACCTCTACGACGAACTAATGTTTGGGCGCAATGATACGGAAGGCATTTTTGCCAATCAATTGAGTTTCCGCGATGCGGATTTGAAGACGATTAGCAATATCGGTGCCAGCAATGAATGGATGTTTGGTGGCGGTGCGCGCACTACCCTACCTGGCTTGCTCCCGCTTGATGTATATGCCGATGCGGTACTATCGCCCGATGCCTTTGAGGATAAAGTGAATTTCAACTATAGCGCGGGCATTGCGATACCTGTGGTGCGAGATATATTTGAAATCTATTTCCCTATTTTTGAAAGTACATCTATTACAGAAAGTTCCGTATATCAGGATAAGCCAGGCTTTTTCCAGCGCACGAGTTTCCGCATCAACTTTAGTAAGTTGAATCCGATTGAGTTGATTGATGGGATTGATTTGTAATCGGCAAAGAGGCGTAAATTGATTTAAATTTACGCCTCTTTTATCTTCTCAATGCGCCAAAGCCACCGCACCTAAGATGTTCCGAAAAAGCCCTTCTTCCTGAAAAATACGCTTGATGCGTAGCACCAATTCCATCGGCTTGAAAGGCTTGGTGATAAAGTCATTCGCACCTAACTCGATGCCTTTCAGAATGGACTCTTCTCTTTCTATACCCGAAATAAGAATAATCGGAATATTGCTGTTCAAGACTGTGCGAATATCCTGTACCAGTTCTGTTCCGCTCTCTTGTCCTATTTCTACATCGGTAATCAACATATCGGGTACGTGGGTACGGATTTTTCGTAAAGCATCGCTGGGGTCAGTTGCTCGTACGGCTTGCAAACCTGCTTTTCGTAGGCGAAACTCTAGAGCAGTCATGAGTATGTCCTCATTAGCACAAATTAAAATCTTCATAGTGAAAAAGGTAAAACTGAGTAAATCGGTCTCCGTTTTATTGCAAGATAAATTTGAGCTTTTAATATGTCTTTATCCCTATAAGTATGCTTTAATTTTTCTCACAATATGTTCATGGAAAACACTATAATTATGCTATAAAGATAGGGAGTTTCTAGATATGAAAATGGCTCAAAATGAGCTTTGTGCAAGCTACTATTGAAATGTAGCAAACAAAAAGAGGGAAAGGGCAAAACGGTTTTTTTTACGGCCACACTATTATTGGACCAATTGGTATATATCAGGATAATTTCTGCCTAGCCCGTCATAGTCTAGACCATAACCTACCACAAATTTATTGGGAATTTCAAAACCAATATAGCGTAGTGGCAAATGCGGATGCTGTAAGGCTTCGGGCTTCAGGAGCAAGGAGACTAGGGACATAGAAGCTGGTTCATATTCGGTGAGATCGCGCATGAGTTTAGCCATGGTATTACCTGTATCTACAATATCTTCCACTATCACAATATGCCGCCCTTTGATGTCTTCATCCAAACCAATGAGGGTAGATACTTCACCCGTGGATTGTGTACCGCGATAGGAGGCTACCTTAATAAAGGAAATTTCGCAGTCAAAACTACAGGCTTTTAGCAAGTCAGCCGCAAACATGAATGCCCCATTCAATACTCCAATAAAAAGTGGGCGTTTATCAGCATATTCGGTTTTTAGCTCTGTTGCTAATTCTTGAATACGAGTTTGAATTTTTTCGGAAGAAAGATAAGGCTGAAACGATAAATCGTGGACTTGAATCATGCTTTTGTATTTCTTGTAATAAAGGGGATTGTCTACAAGGTATTAAGGCAAGTACTCAATGAGTGAATTTTGAATGACTGAATGAGTGAATAATCGTAGATTTCATTCGCGCATTCAGTCATTCAAAATTCACTCATTGAGTATTTACACCTTGTACTTACCAGTTATTTTTCTGCTAATAATACCACCCCTGAAGCCATGAATTTAAGCTCCTCTTCTGGTTCTGTTATTTTAGCAATTTCTTCTGCCGACTTGCCTTCATCTTCGGCATAGTGGCGCAGTTCGTCTACGGAGGTCACTTCACGGTAAGCCACGCCATCCATGACCACTTTGCGTCCAGAAATGTCTTTAGGCATAAAGAAACCATAGTCTTTAAACTTCACAAACATTTCTTGCCCCGTCTTATCGGATACAATATTCATCCAGCAGCCTTTCATTTGGCATACGGACTCTACTGTACCGACTACTTTAGTCTGAATAGAATCTGCACTACTCATCTTCTGCACCAAATCATAGTATTCCACCGCATTATCTGCGGTAATTTTTGCACCAAAATATTGGTTATTATCCGCATCCACTTCAGTTGCTACGGGTGCTTGCTTACAAGCGGCGAAACTTGCTATCGCCAATACCAAAAGTATTATATATCTTGTCATTAGCTTATGTTTTATATTTTTTGAATGCAAAAATAAAAAAACTTAGGTTTGTAGTTCTACTTTAAACATCTAATACGCAATTAAGATGCCAACAAAAGCATGGAGTACAAAAGAAATGGTAGCAAAGCTACACGCACACGAGGTGTTCAAGGAATTGACAGCGACCGAACTAATCGCCCTTGAGGGTATCGTGCATTATAAAACGTTTGAG
The DNA here is from genome assembly GCA_020629845.1 of Saprospiraceae bacterium. GTDB lineage: Bacteria > Bacteroidota > Bacteroidia > Chitinophagales > Saprospiraceae > JAAUTG01. The sequence continues at coordinate 19,052 of JAHDCQ010000034.1, forward strand.
CAGGACGAAGTGGTCTTTGATGTAGGTAGCCGCCCTAACTTTTTGTACTATGTAATAGAAGGAAATTTCACCCTTTATTTTCCTAATAATGAACACTTGGAATTGAGTACAGGAGAGCTAATTGGCGAGTTGGGCTTGCTCAATGGCGACTTCCGCTTAGGCACTCTTCGGGCTAGTGCGGATTCCAAAACTATTAGCGTATGCGGCACTAAACTATTTGAAGAAACCTATCTTTCTCCCACTACCGCGCTTAAGATTGTACGTAAATTAGGCAGACGCATCACGAATTATTTCCGCTCTTCGCTAGAAATGTCTTCTGTAGAAATGATTGAGCAGGGAGAATCAGAGTTTGTGGAGTTTAAATCTACTTTACGCTGGAATTTGTACACCAATAAGAAGGATAAAGCCATAGAATTAGCCATATTGAAAACCATAGCTGCTTTTATGAATTCCGAAGGTGGACACCTCTTCGTAGGTATATCAGATGAAGGAAAATTCTTAGGCTTAGCACAGGATAAATTCCCCAATCACGATAAGCTACTACTTCACCTAACTACGATGGTGAAAAAACGCATCGGTACACTATTTTTACAATATATCCATACCTCCATTGAAGTCATTAATGCCAAAGAGGTGTTGCGCGTAGACTGTCTGCCTGCCTCTCACCCTGCTTATGTGTTCGATGATAATGATGATTATTTCTTTGTGCGCACAGGCCCTGCTACTACGAAATTGAAAGCGAGCAAAATTCATCCGTACATTAAGGATCGCTTTGAAAGTACCTAATTGTGAGAGATGAAAATAAAACTAGATAGCTACTTATGGGTTACGGTATGCACACAAATGGCAAATAAATCCCAAAGCCCGCCTGCTCCGCAAACGGGCAGGGGGCGACATTATTACAACAAAATAATGCCATCCCTACGGGATTAAATGATGATGCACATGGATATACTATAATCATGCCGTCCCGATGGGACTTTTTAAACATTTGTTAAGTGCTCGGACATAATTAAGTTATCGAAACTTAAATTATAAACAATTGACAATCAAATATAAAATCATTGTCAATTGTCAATTTTAAATTGTCAATTCACTTACTTGTGTGCTTACCATGGCTACTTATAGGTTAGTAACTTCCCACTTTGCCATATCGTTGCCGATCGGAGAAATAAAATACAGTGTGTTTATCTCCTACTTGATAAGGGTAGAATAGCTCATAATGTCCATCGTGTACACTATAGCGGCTATCCATATTGCTGCCCTGAAATACGCTACGCAAATAGGTACGCTCTTCTTCTGTAGTGGAACGAATAAAGTTTTCTTTTTTTAGCCGAATACTATCAGGATAATTAGACTGATACGAATGGAAAACCAGAAATACCTCACTTTCATCAATGACATCTTTTGTGATAATATTTACAGTCGGGAAATGTTTATCGGTCTTGGACAGCACTTGGAGCATAGTCCCCGTTTCATTGATCCAAGCATGCTTGAATTGATAATCTGTGAAATGCATTGCTTTGATGCTATGGTCTTCAATCACAGAGGTAGCGGCAGCTATCATTGTTTGCTTTTTTTTCTGAGTGGTGCGATAATCTCCAAAGAAAAGTAGGGCAAAAATAAGCGGAAAACTAAGTGCCAGTACCCATAGCCAACGATTAGAGCCAGCACTTGTAGGTACTGCATCTTGATTGTGTTTTTCGGCAATGCGGGTGAGGTTGAACATGATATTGATAATGAGTGCACCGAACATAAGAGCTAAAATGCCCATAATACTCATGTAGAAGGTTTCGGTGATATTTTCGCGGAAGACTTTGAGCCCAAACACTTGAAGGACAGTAAAGGTAAATACCCAATAGAGCAACAGCATGATGGAAATGATGCCTACTAGATTACTGAGTTTGACGAGTTGCTTTGCTTTCATGAATCTATTTTAATTGGCACTACGGTGAAAAGTGTGGGTCATTCTTTTTTTGTCCCAATGGAACGCGTTCCATTGGAGGGAATACGTATAAAACAGAAAATGTACGCTGAATTGATTGAATCAAGTTGAGCGTACCCACACTTTTCACCGTAGTGCCTTTTAATTGAATGAACTTAGAAAAAGTTATTTTAGTGTGAATTAGTACACTATTTTTTGGTAGGTGGATGGCTTTGCGGGCAGCGCGTGAGGGATAGGAGCGGTATGAGGCACGGCTGAAAGTGTGTGAAGCTTGGTAGTACGGGGGCTGACGCAGGAAGACCACGTGCTACCTTTAGCTGAACCACTTGAAGACGTGCTGAATGGAGCGGATAGCCCGACCCCGAGGCACGAGGGGACACGCCCTAATCCCTTTCTCTGTAAAAGTGATAGTGGCTATCCGTCTAAAGTTGCCTGAAATGGTTTTGGAAAATCTGAAATCAAATATTTATAGTTAAATTTTAAATGCCGCGTATGCGATAGCTATGCGGGCTCAGCCAAACTACCACATTTGTACTGAAAAGGGAATAAGCATCTTAATAATCATGTGTGTATAACAAATTGCACTTTTTATCGGCTTTTTTCCCATAAGCCGATAAATTTTGCTTAGAATTTATCCGCCAATGGGAAATTGGCAGATAAATCGTAGTTTAACAATTGTGCAATTTGTTATACACACAATAATCATAAGGATAATTGCGAAATCCCTAAATTATTTATTTTTGCAAAAAACAAAAACTATGAAGTTGCAATATGTTATAGCGTGTGGACTATTGTTTTTGGGCTTGGCTTGTACGCCAAAAGTGGTGGAAGAAGTAGTGGAGGCGGAAAAAGTAGTGACACCGCCGCCTGTGGAAGAGGATTTGAGTCCTTGCCCGAAGTTTAGTGATGCGGATAATCCTGACCAAGCAGAAACGGATTATGTACTGTATCGGGATGCGATTCGGGTGGATGATTATGCGCGAGCGTATGAGCTGTGGCAAAAGGTGTATGAGGTATCGCCTGCTGCCGACGGGCGGCGAAATACGGTGTACTCGGATGGAATTTTCTTGTATGAATATTTTATGTCGCAAGAAACGGACTCCTTGAAGCGCGCGGCTTATGTGGAGAAAATATTTGGGATTTATGATGAGATAGATAAGTGCTACCCTGAGGGTGGCTACATCAAGGCGCGGAAGGCATTTGATTATTTTTATAAGTATCCGCATTTGAAGTCGAAGAAGGAAGTGTATGATTTATTTAAGGAGTCGCTGGAGCAGGACGGGGACAAAACACAGGATTTTGTAGTTAATCCCTTCACGTCTTTATTGGTGGATATGTACGATGCGAAGGAAATAGACCAAGCGGAAGCGAAAAAGTATGAGCAGCGCATCCGAGAATTGATTGCTTTAGGTATGGGCAATTGTAAAGGTACAGCTTGTGAGCGTTGGAAAATTATTAAAGAATATGCTCCTGAACGCTTACGGGCTTTTGAGGCAGTAAAGAGTTTTTATGATTGTAGCTATTACAAACAGCAATACTTAAAGGATTTTATAGTAGCTCCTACTAATTGTGATACCATACGCTTAGTGTATAGCCGTATGCGTTGGGGCAATTGTCCGAATGACGATATGGAAGTAGCGCAGGTGATACAGGCAGGGAATACTAATTGTGTAGAAGAAACGGAACCTGGCCCAGGAAAACAAGGCTACGACTGCTTGAAAAATGCAGATTACACCTGCGCCATCGAAAAATTTCAGCAAGCGGCGGAGGAGACTACGGATGTGGATAGAAAAGCGAACTATCTGCTATTAGTGGCAAAGGTTTACTATGCACACCGTAGAAATTTTCCACAGGCACGCAAATGGGCATTGCGAGCAGCAGGCGCGCGCGACGGCTGGGGCGAGCCTTATATTTTGATTGGTAAATTGTATGCGTCGAGCGGGCCGCTTTGTGGTTCGGGTCGGGGCTGGAATAGTCAAGTAGTGACTTGGCCTGCTATTGATATGTGGAAAAAAGCCAAGCGAATAGACCCAAGTGTAGCAGGTGAAGCAAATAAGAACATTCGTCGCTATACGCAGTACATGCCAACTAAAGAGGATATTTTCCAGCGTAGCCTGAAAGAAGGGCAAAGCTTCCGTGTACCATGCTGGATACAGGAAACAACGACTATTCGCGCTGCACCGAATTGATGAAACCTAATAATTAGCATAGCGGGTAAATACTCAATGAGCGAATTGTGAATGATTGAATGAGCAAATGGAATCCATAATTATTCACTCATTCACTATTCTTTCATGCACTCATTGAGCATTTACCATAGCAGCATATAAACCTTTGTGCCGCTATGCCGTTCTACCAATGCACGTATAAACATACAGTTATGAATAAATTCTACCTACTACTCATGTCCTTACTTATGTGGCATGTTTCTCCCCTTTTCGCCCAAGAAAAAACGCTGATGCACGATGGCGTGGAGCGCGAATATTTCTTGCATGTACCTGCGGGCTATGAGGCAGGGGCTAATTTGCCACTGGTGATTAATATGCACGGCTATGGTTCAAATAGGTCGGAGCAGATGATTTACTCTGGCTTCAATGCGATTGCGAACGACAATAACTTCTTTGTGGTGTATCCGCAAGGATTGCCTGACCAACTAGGAACGCTGCATTTCAATGCCTACTTTGCCCCTTCTGATATTGATGATGTGGGTTTTATCAATCGCTTGATAGATCAATTGTATACCGATTACAATATTGACCTTTCGAGAGTTTACTCTACGGGCATGTCGAATGGCGGTTTTATGAGCTATCGCTTGGCATGTGAATTGCCAGAGCGTATCGCAGCTATTGCTTCCGTGACAGGAGCTATGCTACCTATTCAAGCAGATAATTGCAATCCTGAACGCCCGATACCTGTAATGCAAATACACGGTACAGCCGATGCTGTAGTGCCATTTGCTTATCCTGCTAACTCAGGCGGCATTGGCGAAGGCATTGGTGATGTAGTAAGCTACTGGGCAAATAATAATGCTTGTGAAGCCGTACCTGATACAATGGCAATAGAGGATATTAATACCTTAGATAACTCGACGGCGCAATTGATTACTTGGTCGGATTGTGCAATGGGTGCAGAAGTGCAATTCTATATCATTCAGGATGGGGGGCATTCTTGGCCGGGTGCATTTCCTATAGCGACACTAGGCAATACTAATCAAGATTTTTCAGCTTCGGCAGCTATTTGGGAATTCTTTAGTCGTTTTGAGCATCCAAATCCTGCGGAAGGAAGCTTGGTGAATACCGAAGGCTTTGCCACAGCACAAGCTATTCAAATCAGTCCAAATCCATTTCAGGATATGCTGCTCGTAGAAGGGCAAATAGAAGGTCTTGAATTGTACAATCAAGTAGGGCAACTGCTCCGAACACAGCAATTTGATAGCAACAATGCCATGCTGGATACTGATGATTTAGCGGCAGGTGTCTATTTACTATCCGTGACGACCAAAGCAGGAAAACGAGTTTATAAAGTAATTAAATAGTGATGAGCTATGAATTATGAGTGATGAGTTTTTGAGATTCATCACTCATACCTCATCACTCCTATTTCCACAACATGAAACGCCTATTAATTATTGACCGCGATGGAACGCTCATTGTAGAGCCTGCGGATGATCCACAAATTGATTCCCTAGAAAAACTAGAATTCTATCCAAACGTCTTTCAATACCTGCCTCGCATTGCTAGAGAGTTAGGTTTTGAATTGGTGATGATTAGCAATCAGGATGGTTTGGGTACGCCTTCTTTTCCAGAGGAAACATTTTGGCCCGTTCAAAACAAAATGCTGAAAGCCTTTTCTAATGAAGGTGTGGCCTTTGATAATATCCTTATTGATCGTTCCTTTCCTGAAGATAATGCACCTACACGCAAGCCCCGAACGGGACTTGTGCTTCCATATATGCAGGGCGACTACGACTTAGCGAACTCCTATGTGATAGGCGACCGCCTGACGGATATGGAACTGGCTAAAAATATGGGTGCGCGTGGCATCTGGATTAATAATAATCCTGACTTAGCTGTAGAAGAATTGGAAGGTGGTGTGGAAGGGCTACAAGAGGCGATAGCACTGACTAGCAATGATTGGGGAGCCATTTATCGTTTTCTGCGCTTAGAGACGCGTACCGCTGAAGTGCAACGCACCACTAAAGAAACCGACATTCATATTCAATTGAACTTAGATGGTACAGGAAAGTGTGATAATAACACTGGCTTAGGCTTTTTTGACCATATGCTCGACCAAGTGGGTAGGCATTCGGGTTGTGACTTGAGGGTACAGGTAAAAGGCGACTTACACATTGATGAACACCATACGATAGAAGATACGGCTATTGCACTCGGTGAGGCCTTTTATCAAGCCTTAGGGAATAAGTTGGGTATAGAACGCTATGGCTTTTGCTTACCGATGGATGATTGTTTGGCGCAAGTAGCAATGGATTTTGGTGGTCGTGCGTGGTTGGTGTGGGAAGCAGCATTTAAGCGCGAAAAAATAGGCGAAATGCCAACGGAAATGTTCTTTCATTTCTTTAAATCCTTTTCGGATGCTGCTAAGTGCAATCTAAATATTAAAGCAGAAGGACAAAACGAACACCACAAGATAGAAGGCATCTTCAAAGCCTTTGCAAAAGCCATAAAAATGGCAAAACGCCGTGATGTGGATAATATGCGTTTGCCTAGCACGAAGGGAATGTTGTGAATGGAAAATGGAGAATTGAAAATTATACCAACAAAAAAAATCCCCGCCTCGGAACAATGCCGAAGCGGGGATTTTTTATGATGTAACAATTATTAATTGTTCATTCCTATTACTTTACAATCGCAATTTGCTGAATGTGGTTCGTACGCTCACCGTTTACCGTTAGCATATAAACACCACTTACTAGCTCATTCAAATCTAGCTCGAAGGTATTGTAACCCTCTGCCAAATCTGTCTGATTGTTATATACCACTTTACCATCTAGTGTTTGTACTTGTACGAGTACATTCTCTGTAGCTTCTGTTTCAATGGTTACATTGATTTGCTCGCCGCTAGAAGGATTTGGGAAAACGCTAGTCTTGCTTGTAGTAGCCATTGCTACTGGCGTGTTTGGTGTTTCGTTAGATGCTAATACACCGTTGAAGGCTGCACCGTCTACAGTACTACCAGTTTGTAATGCAGCAGTATGATGAATCCCAGTCATCATTACTTTAAAATCTATGGATGATGCACTTGCATCTGTACCAACAGCATCTCTCTGATTCAACAATTGTACAAAGTTAGCAGCTCTTGCAGAATTGAATGTAAGACGAAACAATTCTGTAATTCCATCTAGAGTTTGTCCATTATTAATCAATGGAGCATTAAACTGGTATACTTTTTGCCCCATAAAACGAATACCATTTATAGAAGTACTCCAATTTCCTACCGTACTTGTGATAGACTGAATTCTCAAAAAAGAATTAGTAAAAATAACCACATTTCCACCTGAGAAATTAGAAGTTCCGTCTACAAAGTCTGGAACAGCACTCACAATTAGCTCTTTTTTATTTTCTGGATTTACAGAAAGTTGGTAAGCCACTTTATTAGCATATCCTAGTCCTGCTATAGCAAAGCAGCATATTAATAAAAGAATCTTTTTCATTTTAAATTCGATTTTGAAATGATTTAATGTTAGTGGAATACTTTGAAAGCTTCCCACAAATGACAAAAGGCTTCCTGAATATAAATTCGGAAGCCCTTTGAAAAATAATATACGCTAGAATGCGATATTCTGAACTAGAATAACCTAATAAAATTGTGCTATTCTAATCCATAACGACAACGCTTTCAGTAGCACGGATTTGTGAACCTGCTACTACTACGCGGTACAAACCGCTAGGTAAAGCAGTCACATCGAACTGTAAAGCATTGTTTCCTTCATTTAAGTCTTGTACGCGCTCTAGAGCTACTTTACCAGTAGCATCAAAGAAACGAATACTTACACGATCATCTTTAGGTACGTCTATTGTAAGGCTAATAGCCTCTTTAGTTGGATTTGGAAATACTTCCAATGTATTACCCTTAGCACCCAATTGAGCTGAACGAACTGCTGAGTATTCATAAGACTCATCCAAATCAATCATCTTTAAGCGGTAGTAATAAATAATACCTCCTTTAACGTCTAAATCTAAATAATTGTATTGCTTTTCTTCTAAGCTATTTTCAGAACCTTGAACCCATGCTAACTTTTCAAAGCTAACTCCATCTAAGCTACGCTCCAATTGATAACCATTAAAGTCAATCTCAGATACACTAACCCAATCTAGAGATATTGCTGTTTTTACAGCAGTAGCGTTGAACGAAGTTAGTTCAACAGGAACAGGACATGTTAAACTAGAAGCAGTACCATCTATTCCTTGTAGAGCAGTTCCATTAGGAGTGTCGTCACCACACATTCCCGTACCTTCATCGTCAATTAAACTTACAGAATGATCTGGCGCTCCGTTTGCAACTGCAAATTCCCGATCTGGTGCTTCCATTGCTAAACCACCTAAGGCAGAATTAGGTTCTTTAAAACGAATAACTTGTCCAGCAGTACACCCCTTAATTTCAAAGGAGAACACATCGACACTCATACCAGCAGGAGTGTCTGTCATATCGTTTGAAGCATTTGCAACAAAACTGAAAACTTGATATGGAGTTTCTGGAGCAGAACCATAAGTTCCTTCGTTAGTTGCTGTCCAAGTCGTGCCATTCAAGCCCATAACGTCACAAACTGTAACTCCGACAGGTATCATAAGGTAAAGAGTAGATGCCTCTAAACAACCAGCATCAGCAGTCATAATGTTTAAATTTACAGTAACAATGTTACCCATTGGACCAGACCCTGTCATGCTAACTGTTGCTTCACTAGTACTCTGTGCATCAAGACTGCTCAGAGTCATGAAAATAGCCATAATAGCAGTGAGATATATCTTTAGTATATATTTGTAGTACATAATTTTCATTCATTGAAAGTAATAAACTATAACAAACCAAATAATAAAAAACATTAAAACCTATCAATCAGGTAGTTGACGACGGAATGTGAATGTTCTACTATTAGTAGTGTTTAATGGGTGATTAAATATTTGAGTAAGTAACCAAGCATTACCTGGATCCGTTGGATAATTGATAAAAGTTCCTAAATCCAAGTAACTAGTGCCGTCATATGCTACTATGCCATCTAAATCCATATCTTCAAGTTGATATTCTCTTGAAGTATATGTACGAGAATTAGAATTGTTCGAAGATCCATTAAAAGTATAAGTGAGTAGATCACTATTACCTGGACTAGTTGGATAATTAATAAAAGTAGTCAAATCTAAATAACTAGTACCATCGTATGATACTATACCGTCACCGTCAAGATCACCGCCCCACATAGCAAAGATGCCACCTCCCATATCTTTTTGAGAGTATTGGCCCCATGTATCTGCATCGGACATAGTAGTGAAATCAACAACGGTTTGTGCGGAGAGACTAAGCGAGAAACCTGATAATAGCACAATCAGGATAGGTAGTTTAAATC
>JAHDCQ010000366.1 GCA_020629845.1 Saprospiraceae bacterium
GATTAGTGAAAAAACTTATCCTAGACCAAAAGATAGAAGCCCATCGCAATCAAATTACTGTATTAGCACTCTTACCGAAAAATTAAGCAAGCGTAACTGTGTGTATAACAAATTCACAATTGTATGATTTGCTTCTCCCACCAATGAATTGGTGGGCTAAAACTATTTCGTGATAAAATTCAGCCCACCAATTCATTGGTGAGGGACATATGTAAAAACATATATTGTAAATTTTTCGGGCGAAAAAATGCAATTTGTTATATACACAGCGTAACTTATGTTACCAAGCAGGAATTTAAAATAGCACATCTTTGCATTGTCAATAACGCAAGTTGGAGGAACTTGTGTTAGGCAACATACAAAATCTACTTTTTAAGTAACAAAATGATGGATATTATAACACAGCCCTGGGCGTGGTACGTAGCGGGGCCAATAATTGCGCTAGTGATGTTTCTATTACTCTATTTTGGGGAAACCTTTGGCGTATCTTCCAACCTGCGCACCATGTGTACAATAGCAGGTGGCGATAAATACGCTGATTTCTTCAAGATAGATTGGCGCAAACAGCAATGGAACTTAGTATTCGTACTTGGAGCTGTCATAGGCGGGTTTATTGCAGCCCAATATCTCAGTAATGGTCAAGGGATTGATTTAAACCCTAAAACAGTAGTGGCACTCGAACAACTAGGTTTTCAAGCACCTACAGCAGCCTATCTTCCGAGTGAAATTTTTGGAGAACATAGTGTTTTTTCGCTTAAAGGATTCCTGATTTTATTAGGCGCGGGCTTCTTAGTAGGCTTCGGAACGCGCTATGCAGGGGGTTGTACGTCTGGCCACGCCATTAGTGGCTTGAGTAATTTACAAATCCCTTCCCTCATTGCTGTTATTGGCTTCTTCATAGGTGGTTTATTGATGACGCATGTCCTGCTACCTATTATCTTCTGACAAGTAAAGCAACGCAAAAATGAAATACTTAAAGTTCTTGCTCACGGGTGTAGTATTCGGCATCGTGATGGCAAAAGCAGAAATCATATCTTGGTATAGAATTTATGAAATGTTCCGATTCGAGTCTTTTCATATGTATGGAATTATCGGTTCGGCGGTCATTTTGGGCGCATTGGCAGTCCAAATCATCAAGCGCACCCAGCTCAAAGATATTGAAGGTGCGCAGATAACCTTCAACCCCAAGAATAGAAGCATCATACGTTATCTTGTAGGCGGCACTATCTTTGGACTCGGTTGGGCTTTAGCAGGTGCCTGTCCTGGTCCGATGTTCGTCTTGGTAGGCTATGGCTATTTATCTTTATTGATTGTCATAGTAGGGGCGGTATTAGGGACATTCATTTATGGGTTATTAAGAAATAAATTGCCTCATTAGGTCATAAATACTCATTGAGTCATTCACAATTTACTCATTGAGTATTTATAGTAGAACTTTCAAGTAGGTGGTTGAAGTTAGTGTTTCTACAGATTTCATGAATATAAAATAAATAGCATGAAACAATATCTGCCCTTTCTGGATTGGGTAAAAAAGTATAAAAGCAGCGACTTTAGTGGCGATTTATCCGCAGGACTTACAGTAGGGGTGATGCTCATTCCGCAAGGTATGGCCTATTCCATGTTAGCAGGTTTGCCGCCTATTTATGGTTTATATGCTTCTACCATTCCATTGATTATATATGCTTTGTTTGGTACTTCCCGCCAATTAGCAGTCGGGCCAGTAGCAATGGTGGCCTTACTGATTTCCAGTGGGGTAGGGGCTTTAGCAAGCATTGGTTCTAGCGAATTCATCACTTTAACTATCTTGCTTGCCTTTATGGTAGGGCTCATCCAGTTTGTAATGGGTGTTTTTCGTTTAGGGTTCATTGTCAATTTCTTGTCGCATCCTGTTATTGCAGGCTTCACTTCGGCAGCGGCTTTAATTATTGGATTCAGCCAACTAAAACATTTACTGGGTATTGATATTCCGAGGGGCAAAGTGCATGAAACCATTATCAATGTAGCACAAAATATAGAGCATATCAATTTGCCTACCTTCGCACTTGGTAGCGCAGCTATCTTGATACTTTTAGCCATAAAACGGATCAAGCGACGCATCCCTGGCCCACTTATTGTAGTGCTATTGGGCATTGGAGCAGTATCTGTGCTTCAACTCACTACGCTAGGCGTGCGGGTAGTAGGCGAAATACCAAGCGGCTTGCCCAATTTTAGCAGCCCAGCCATTAGCCTCGATGTCATGCAACTGCTACTCCCTACCGCTTTAGCGATTGCTTTTGTGAGCTTTATGGAATCCATTGCTGTAGCTAAAGCCATTCAGAAGAAACATAAAAACTACGAAATTGATAATAATCAGGAACTCATAGGCTTGGGTTTGGCAAATATCATAGGCTCGTTTTTCAAAGCCTTTCCTGTGACGGGTGGTTTTTCGCGTACAGCGGTCAACGACCAATCAGGTGCAAAAACGGGTTTAGCATCCATCATTAGTGCCATATTAATCGTGCTAACACTGCTTTTTCTTACTTCTTATTTCTACCATTTACCTACTGCTATCTTATCAGCGATTATCATGGTAGCTGTATTTGGCTTGATTGATGTAAAAGAAGCCAAACATCTTTGGCAAACCGACAAGCGCGATTTTGCCTTGTTTATGGTGACTGCTATCGGGACACTAGTATTGGGTATAGAAGAAGGTATTTTATTAGGTGCAGCTTTATCCTTGATTGTCGTGATTTACACGATTTCTTATCCTCATATTGCAGTTTTGGGCAAAGCTGAGCATAGTAATATTTATCGCAATATAGAACGCTTTGAAGACGTACAAGCACTTGATGATACCCTTATCATTCGCTTCGATGCGCGTTTATATTTTGCGAACATCAACTACTTTAAAGATTTTGTGTGGCAACAAATTGAGGAACGCCCGAATCTTAAATACTTCGTGTTGGATGCCAGAGCAATCAATGGTTTAGATTCTAGTGCCATCCATACCCTAGAAGACATGTTAGATGAATTTCGATCAAAAAACATCACCTTCTATATGGTAGATGTGAAAGGCCCTGTACGGGATAAACTCAAAGAAAGCCACTTGCTTCATCGCATTGGCGAACGTTACATCCTAAATAATGTTCAAGAGGTAGGCGATTTGATTCAACATAGCTTGCATCCTGCTAGAATGGATAGACAATATGCTTTACAAACGAATAGTTAGTAACGGTAAAAAAATAAGTTCCCTGTTTCGACAACTTTGTTTTTCGTCCAGTTTTTGCTTTGGAAACGGGAGTATATCTAGATATTTGACCGTTTTCAAAGTGAAAAATGGGCGGAAAAGAAAAAGTCCAAATCGGGAAATTATTCTTTTACCGTTACTTAGCAGTAAAAATAAGCTTGCACTAATTACTTGCTTAGGCAGCTTAATCATTTTCGGTCTTAGTGCCTGTGAAGAGCAGCATACAGGGAAAACTATTGAAGTAAAATATGCTGGAGCCTTGCGAAATATGATGCACAAAGGCGATATATCTGCACAAATTAGCCTTAGCGAACTCGCAGATTTGGAGAACCTATATGCACTTGGAGCGATAAGTAAGCTCAAGGGTGAAATCCAGATTTTTGACGGGCAAGCATGGAATACAAGAGTGGTAGGGGACAGTCTAATAGTGGATAGTTCTTTCGCTCAATCGGCAACACTATTGGTGTATGCACAAGTAGCGCAATGGAACACTATAGATATTCCAAACACTATCCATACTCGGAAGGACTTAGAGCAGTTTATTAAGCAGCAGGCAGCGGAACAAGGTATCAATACGAATGCGCCCTTTCCCTTTTTGCTAGAAGGCGCGTTTCAGTCTGTAGATTGGCATGTCATTAATTGGAAAGATGGAGATATGGAACATTCCCACGAAAAACATATTAAGTCTGGTTTACACGGTACATTGAAGGATGTTTCTTTACAGGCACTAGGCTTTTACTCAGAGCGTCATAAAGGTATTTTTACACATCATACCGCTCATACGCATATCCACATGAAAACTGCCAATAAGCGCATCGCCGGACATATTGATGAGCTAGTAGTAGGTGAGCAGGTATTGTTGAAATTACCTGTTATTACAGATTTAAAGGAGAGTATACTTCCTAAATAAAAGAAAAATAGGATATGGGTTTATTAAAAAAAAGAAGTTGGATGTCGTCAATGCTAAATATGAAGTGTCCAAGATGTAGACAGGGCGACTTATTTGAGACCGCTACTTTTTCCTTTCAAAAACCCTTTGAAATGCCTGATAAATGCGATAGCTGCGGTCAAAAATACATGCCAGAAGTAGGCTTCTACTATGGTGCGATGTTTATTTCCTATATCCTTTGGGGATGGACTTCGCTCATTATTGCACTCCTATTGGTATTTGCATTCGATTGGAGTGTTACAGGAGCTATGCTGGTAGTTATAGCTATTTCAACTGTATTTTTTGTGTGGTTATTTCGAATTGCACGTTCAATATGGATACATTTTATGGTGAAATATGATGCCGAGAACGTACAAAAAACAAGGTAACAAAAGTTACCCCTAGAAAATGAGATGCACTATATCTTTGTGGCATAAAATTGTAACTATTTAGCAGAGGAGAGAAAAGAGACCACTTCATTGAGAGAAGAGAGATGGACAGATACCAATACATTTCACGCTTAGTTGAAAAACAGTTATAGCATTGTAATCTCTTTTCTCTCAGTCCAAAAGGACGGTCTCTCTTCTCTCATCTAAATAGTTACATAAAATTTTTAAAAAAATGAAAGTAGAACAAATATATACTGGATGTCTAGCGCAAGGCGCGTA
>JAHDCQ010000367.1 GCA_020629845.1 Saprospiraceae bacterium
CCAGAAACGAAGCCTGCACCGAAAAAGAAAAAACGGAAAATTACGAAGGTGTGATATAAGAGTATATTTGGATTTGAGCTAAAGGAAGCGATTACACCCCCTTAGACGTTCTTCCAAGAAATACCATCGAAATGCTACGTCTTTTATTCTTATTATTGCTGCTAAGTTGTTATCAAGACGCTTTGGAAGCTCAATGTATTGGTTCAAAACCGACCGTTTTGCATGCCAATAATATTCGTACGAATTTCTATGCAGACGGAAGGTCTTTTTATGGAGAGCAGTATTATGAGCCTGGTTTTTATCCTAAATATTTACCTAATCAAGATAACCCAGTTACCATTTCTAACGGAAACTTATGGATAGGCGCGAAAAACCAACAAGGGAGTATTTCTTTTGCTACACCTACTCAAGACTGCTTTACTTGCTCCAGTTTTATAAGTGGTCCTATAGACCCTACTACAGGACGTGCTTACAACTTGGACGATTGTAGACTGCTAGATAATGTTTGGACAGTATATAGCCACGAAATAGTTCGCTTTCTGGAGGATTATGAAGATAATGGTCAAATAGATGAAACCATTCCTCTCAACATTAAAGGCTGGCCAGCTAGAGGGAATATTTATTTTTCAGAAATTTGGGGCTTTGAGTTGCCTGATATAGAGTTAGCTCCCTTCTTAGATAGGAATCAAAATCAACGATATGAACCACATTTAGGTGAATATCCTATCATAAGCGAGGAATTTTCGGCAGTTATTCCAGCACAGTTACTTTGGACAGTTTATAATGATGATAATATCGCATACCCAGAAACTGGAGTTAACTCGCTTCTAGTAGAAGTTCAACTCACCGCTTGGGCATTCCAATGCCAAGCTTCTGATTTACTCAACAATACTATCTTCACACGACATCGTATCAAAAATTACAATCCTAGCACCTTATATGACTTGCGCGTTGGGCTTTCTAATGTTTATCATCTAGGTTATTATCTTGATGATTATTTTGGTTGTGATACGCTCTCCAATACTACCTATTACTATAATTCTGACGAAGAAGATGGACCACGATTGGAATATGAAAGTCATGGCCCTTATACCCCTTTTGTAGATAATATACCCGTACAAGCAATGACTTTTTTGAACCATGACCTACATGCTGTTTCTTACTATTACATAGGGGCACTTTGTGACGTATTTACTGGAAATCCTCCTGGGCATTCGCAAAGTTATTATCGTTTTCTAAACGCGCTCCGCAGTAATGGTGTACCACAACTGAATCCGCAAGGAGCAATCACACGATTCCCATTTTATGACAATCCCAATAGAGCAGATGGTTGGTCTATGCATACGACCAATGTATCCACAGGAATTTGTTTTTATCCTACCGCTAGTTCTATTGCTATTGATTCTTTAGTTACAGGAGCAATAATTGAATTAGATGCAGCCTACTCTACACACCAACAAACGGGCTATACTCCGCTTCAAAATGTTAACTTAATGGAAGTAGAAATTCCATTGCTACAAGATTTTTATGATACAGGCTTTCGGAATGGCGATTGCAAACCTTTGGCATACTGTTCGGATGATTGTGTGTGGCCAGGCGATACAAACCTTGACGGCATTGTGAGTGCTAAAGATATACTTCCAATAGGGATAGCTACTGGACAAACTAGTGCAGGTACAAAACGCACATTAGTCAACGCACATTGGCAGCCTTTTGAAGTGAAGAATTGGGAACGCAAATTCGCGGATAATATCAACCATAAACATGCTGACTGCGATGGTAATGGAGTTGTTCAACGAGCTGACGCGGCAGTAGTAGAATTCAATCATGCTAAGCAATGGAAAAATACTGCCGTAGTACATTCTCCAAGCGATACTGGCATGATTATATTTAGGCTACATACTAACCAAAATAGCTATAAATTTAGAGATTCTATTCCTATTTACTTTGAGGTGAGTACGCAAGGGGAAGCAATATATGGTTATGCTGTGCAGTATGCTTTCGAGGGGCAATTGCTAGATTCACAGACATCCAAAATTAGGTATCTATCTTCTAATTATTTAGGCTATAATGACAGCTTACTTGCAATTAAAGCAATGGATGTAACCAAAGGAACATTGGAATTAGCACTTTGCAAAACAACACTTCGGAACGCCTCCGGTAATGCACGTAACGCGGAATTACTGATTCAATTGGACAGTAGTATTCATACAAATCGTCCTGACGGTACACTTACCCTCCATATTGAATTGCAAGATGCCCTTGTCATTAATGCACAAGAAGAAGTACTACGTGCGCGTCCAGACAAGCTTAGTATTTTACTTACTGATGTGCCTTACATAGAAGATACGACTACTACAATAGATGAGATTACAGCATCAACTTTTGAAGTGCATTTGTACCCTAATCCAAGCAATGGAGCACTATATCTTTCAAGCAATGAAGCAATCGAACGTATAGAGTTTTTCAATGTTCAAGGGCTATCCAAATTACTATTACTTTCACCGACGGCAAATATCGACATTCCACGTCATTTGAGTGCTGGCTTATATATTGTGCAACTAACGAATAATGCAGGGGATAGCGTACTCAAACGAATGGTGCTACAATGATGATTTTGGGGTTATACAATCCTAACGTTTACCCAAGGACTCCTTATTCGCAATCGCCTGAGCATCTTTGATTAGTTTAATGAAATCTTTGCGATAGCCTTGCTCGTCTTTGCCTTTCGCTGCGGTGGCGAGTTCTAACACATACGTGTAGCTCGTATTGCCTTTGTATTCCGAATCGCGTAGCAACATGCCAAAAGCTGCAACCGCCGCCGAGAAGCGGAAATTAGCACTACTGTTATCAAACGAAAGATTGGTGTCGAAAACAGCTTTTTCAATCAAGCGACTTTTTGTACCATTAGGCTTTTTGTAGCGTAATGCGATACTTGCAAATTCGCCTGATTTCGCGCTTTGCTTCGTAGCGACTTGTTCTTGATATTTCAGTTTTGATTTGGATTTTATATACTTTGATTTCGTGCCAGCAGGGATGATTTCGTACAGGGCGGTTACGGTATGCCCTGCGCCTAATTCGCCTGCATCTTTGGTGTCGTCCTCGAAATCTTCATGTTCCAAAAGGCGGTTTTCGTAGCCTATCAAGCGGTAGCCTGCCACTTCTGCTGGATTGAATTCGATTTGGATTTTTACATCTTTTGCAATCGTAAACATCGTACCACCAAACTCACTTACTAGCACTTTTTTTGCTTCTGCCAAGCCATCTATATAAGCGTGGTTGCCATTGCCTTTATTGGCGAGTTTTTGCATTTTATTATCCTTGTAGTTGCCCATGCCAAAGCCCAATACAGTAAGAAAAACGCCACTTTCGCGCTTCTCTTCTATTAGGCGTACCATTTCAGCATCGCTACTTGCACCTACATTGAAGTCGCCATCGGTGGCTAATATTACGCGATTGTTGCCGCCTTTTTGGAAGTTTTTCAGGGCTGTTTTATAGGCTAATTTGATGCCAGCACCACCTGCCGTAGAGCCACCTGCCTCTAATTGCTGAATAGCTTCTAAGATTTTTGCCTTATCCTTTCCACTTGTGGAAGGCAATACCAAACCCGCACTTCCCGCATATACGACTATCGCTACTCTATCTTGTGGGCGCATTTGCTCCACCAATAATTCAAAAGATGATTTCAGTAAAGGTAGCTTATTCGGACTTTGCATACTGCCCGATACATCAATCAGAAAAACCAAATTGGAAGGCGGCAAATTATCCGTTGAAATCTTTTTGCCTTGTAGTCCAATGTGCAAGCGTCGGTGCTTTGCTTCCCAGGGGCATTCCGCGATTTCAGTCACCACTTCAAAGGGATGCTCTTTCATTGGCGCAGGATAGTCGTAGTTAAAATAGTTAATCATTTCCTCTATACGAACGGCATCTTTAGGTGGCATTTGTTTGTTATACAGGAAGCGGCGCATATTGCTGTAAGAAGCAGCATCTACATCTATTGAGAAGGTGGATTGGGGTTCTTTGGTGACTTTATAAAAACGATTTTCATTGATGATATCATAGTCTTCGGTATTAAAGTTGGGATGCGGATTTTGCTGCTTGAATTTACCTCTGGCACGTTTCCTTTTAGAATTACCATTAACGGCATATCCTAGAGCTTTTTTCGCCCGCTTTATACCTAGCCCTGTTACTACTACTTCGGATAATGCTACTCCTTCACGCAGTTGTAGAGTAAGTTGACTCTTTTTACCATCTAGTTTGACCTCTTTTGAACCAAAGCCTGTATAGTTTATTACTAATACGCCTAATGAGTCAATCATGCTAAGGGAGAACATTCCATATACATCAGTTACTGTTCCATTAGTCGTGCCTTTTTCCAATATGGATGCTCCAATTAATGCTTCTCCCGTGTCGTCTGTTACCGTTCCTTGCACTACGAACTGTGCCTGCACTTGCAGACATGACATAACAAAGCCTAGCAAAAGCAGGACGTTTTGCAATTTTTTCATACTTCTAACTTTTATGTTTGAATGAAATTAGAGTGCGTTTGTTCTTTGTAGGATAGGAACGATGAATACATTGGATTCGTCCACTACTTTGGAGAAAAAAAATCGGATAAGCTAGATTGATAAATATGACGAAGGAGCGATTATTAAGCCCTGATCAGGTACAAGGACTTGACAATCACTCCTCAGTCATACTTATCAATTTGGGTGAGGTGCTTCTTTTTACAAAGGCAATTTTTTACTAAAACATCCGCCCTGGATACAAAACCAACTGAATGAAATTAAACTCAATATTATCAAAAGCGACTTT
>JAHDCQ010000035.1 GCA_020629845.1 Saprospiraceae bacterium
GAAGCGACCAAGACCATGTGAAAATCATTGCCCGACTCTAGTACTTGCGTTACTTTATCAATGTTTACGGCTGCACTGTTGTAGGTTTCTTCCCACTTGCTGCGAAGTTCTGCGTTCTTCTTGAGTTCTTCACTGCGTAGGCTTTCGTTATTGATATTACTACTTAAATCATCTAGCTGCTGAAAGTAATCATTAGAGGCTTTGCCTACTTTCTCAAAGTCGCCTTTGAGTTTCTGGTAGCGCGTTTGGATGCCACTCCATTCTTTTTCAAAATCTTTCGATACTTCTGGCAAGTTAGGGTCTTCTGAACTCAATTCGTTAGAAGCCATTTCTAAACTCTCCACTACTGAACCCGAAAGCTTCTGCCGATTTTTTTCGAAAGATTCAATGGATGATTTCAAGACATTGCCGTGCTTGATGGCTTTTTTGGTAGTGTTTTTCTTGAAGGGAGAAGAGGGCAGCATCACTACGGCTGCAATCAATATAAGTGCTAATAAGCCTATTAAAGGAAGATTCTTTTTCATCTGAAAAAATTATAGATGTGAGATATGAGATACTAGATGTTAGATTCGCGTTATTTATCAAGCTTTTATCTCAATACTCATTCATAATAAATTTGCCTAAATCAAAATTCCGTATGCAAAGATACGCTTTTGCTGTTTATGACGCTATTTAGTAGCGTATGTCTCACAAAGAGTTTTACCAAATCTTGCCTTCACACTTATCTACCCATAGATTTAGCAAAACATGCCTTACAAAAACTCGAAAAGGACAGTCTGTACTGAAACAGACTGCCCTCTTCTTTTTAATTCAAACAAGAATTAAAAAATGAAAAAGATAAACTACCACTTCTCACTTTTCAATTCTTTCGTGTATTACCTAATATGAGTTCAATAATAAATGTCCATTTTTAATGTTCGGTTTTGTTTTAAAGTGCCTACTTCTTTTGGCGTATGCCCTTTAAAGCAAAATCGAACAATAGACATCTTACTATTTCACAGGTATATAGTAAACCTACTTACTATTTCACAGGTATATAGTAAACCTACTTACTATGAAGTAGGTTCACCATGCAACATTATTTTTACTGACGCATCAGAATCATGGACTTGGTCAATGACTGCTCTGCGGTCTCTAGACGATAGTAGTAGATACCTGCTGATAGGCTTGCATCTGCTTCAAAGTCTACTGTATTTACACCTTCCACGAAGTCAGCAGTGCGTGTGAATACGCGCTTACCATTCATGTTGAATACGCTTACCGTTGCTGGCATATCAGATGATAGCGTGAACGAAATCGTAGTTGCATTCGTGAATGGGTTTGGTGCTGCTGTCAATGCTACGTCGCCAGAAGTCTTCGTTGTGAGGACTGCATCTGTTTCAGGTGCAACATTGCTTGGGCAGTACTTCATACCGATATTATCAATACCGAAGTCATCCGAGCCACCTGCTGCGCTCACTAACTGTAGGGAAAGTGATACTGTACCTGACGTTTGTGCTGTCCAAGTGCGTGAGTATGTTACCCAACGGTTGTTCTGACCAGGAGCTGCGCCACCTAATCGGTCATCATCTACCCACATACGGATTACTGGCGAACTACCATTCGATAGGTTACGATACATATCGAAGCAGAAGGTATATTCTACACCTGCTTGTACTGTTACGTCTTGCGCCCAAACTAAGTCTGGGGAGTTACGCCCTGCATCTACCATTAGGAACTTGCCTGTACCTGTTACATTGTTCCAAGTATTACACTTATTCTGTGCATTGGTCTGAACACAGTAGCTATTTTCTCTACACCAGCAGCCATCTGCATAATCGGTAGTGAATGCCCAGTTACCGCCTTCAAAGTCACCATTGCGTACAAGATTCAACTGATTCGATGCATTACAGTCTGTTTGTGGGCAATCTGGGCAGTTAGAACCGCCACAGTCTACGCCTGTTTCATCACCATTTTGGATGCCATCATCACAAGTTGCTGGACAAGCATTTGGACAAGAACCACCGCAATCTACGCCTGTTTCATCACCATTCTGGATGCCATCGGTGCATGATGGAGGACATGCTGCACATGGGCCACCACAGTCTACACCTGTTTCGCCTTGATTCTGAATACCGTCATTACATGTTGGTGTGCTTGTATTACCGCAATCAGGCATAGTTAATGTAATTGGGTCAATGTGACAACACCAACCTTCTGCCTTGCCTGCTTCACGCAATACAATCTTGTAGGTAACTTGGTCGCCGCTAGCGATTGATACTAAGCAGTTGTCAATATTCAAGCTAATGTTGCGGCTACCGCCAACGTTTGTTACCGTCTCTACTAAGCTACAGTTACCAAATGTTACTCCAATTGGAGACAACATCGTGAACTCTGCATCTACTAACTGACCTGAATTATTCGTCAAGGTGAAGCTGTAATCAACAGAACCATCATCCTTACAAGTCAATGTTGCATTTGATACTACACCACATGGTGGAGGACCACAAGGACCATCTGTCCAAGATTGTACGCCTGCTGCAAGTGCATCACATGCGCTATCATACTGATTGCCGTCGCAACCACATACTGCTACTTCTTCTACTACACCTGGGCCAGAACATTCTGTATCAGATGGTGTACCTGTACAGCCATCCGCGTTTAAGCAAAGCTCTAGGCAACATACGCGGTATGCATCTACTGCTGCATCATAGAACAATACGCTATAAGGCGTACAAGAACCTGCTGCTGGGTTGTTTACCGTTGTGCTAGTAGTGCTACTTGCTATTTGCTGACCATTTGCATCATTTCTCCAGTATAGTACTTCTGAATCGCTGATACCTGGTAGGCTCAATGCCCAAGTGTTATTGTCTGGATTGTATACTTTCTCAATATTGTTGCAATCGTATGGATCGCAGATATAGATGCTAATACAGCATACGCGATATGCATTTACCGCTGCATCGAAGAACAATACGCTAAAGTTACGAACGCCACAGTCTCCTCTTGCTGATACGCTTACCGTAGATGCTGTACCAAGATTTTGTCCTGTGTTGTCATCTTGCCAACGAATTACGTCTGCATTCGCAATGCCAGGAATGTTCAAGTCGTAAGCTCTGGTATTCGTATTGTAGTTGAATGTAATATCGTTACAATCGTATGGATCAGCCGATATTTCGATAGTCTTACAGCATTGTACTAATGTACCATCGAAACTACCATCTTCTACATATAGGTAACAAATTTCATACACCCCTGCTTGTGGGAAAGTATGCGTGGTAGAAGTACCTGTACCGATACCTGTTGGTGTAGCGTAAGGACCGCCTGTAGCTGCCCAAGAACCTGTAGCCAAACCAGCTACGCTAAACTCATAGCGCAATGGAGATACATAATCAAAGCTCAAAGCATCGCAATCTGGATCGGTATCACCTGTACAAGGACCATCTTCCCAAGACTGTACGCCTGCTGCAAGTGCTTCACATGCACTATCATAAGTGTTACCATCACAACCACATACCGCTACTTCTTCTACTACACCTGGGCCAGAACATTCTGTATCAGATGGTGTACCTGTACAGCCATCATCATTCAAGCAAAGCTCTAGACAACATACGCGGTAGCTATCTGTAGCAGTATCGAAGAACAATACGCTATATGGCGCGCAAGTACCCGCTACTGGATTGTTTACAGTAGTGCTATTTGTTCCGCTTGCTATTTGCTGTCCTGAGGCGTCATTTTGCCAACGTAGGATGTCCGCGTCATTTACACCTGGCAAAGTCAATGCCCATGTGTTATTATCTGGATTGTATACTTTCTCAATGTTATCGCAATCGTATGGATCGCAGATGTAGATGCTGATACAGCATGTGCCATAGCCTTGAATAGCCGTATCGTAGTAGATAACGCTGAAGTTACGGTTGCCACAAGTACCTGTTACAGGAATCACTACACTAGAAGCTTGACCCAATACTTCTTTTGAGTCATCATCGCGCCATTGTAGTACGCTTACGTTGTCAATGCTTAATACATAGCCACGCTCGTCGCTATCGTAAGCATATTGAATCAAATCACAGTTGTAAGGATCAGAAACTACTTCGATTGTTCTACAACATTGCTTAATTAAGCCATCTTCTACGTACTTGTAACATACTTGGTACGTACCTTCTTCTGGGAAGGTGTAGGTAGTAGATGCACCCGAACCAATTGCTGTACCTAGTGGATCCGTGAATGGACCTCCTGTTACTAACCAGTTACCAAATGGGTAGCTTGCATCAATAGTGAAGGTATAACGTAATGTATTGAAGAACTCAAATGTGATGCCATCACAATCTGTATCTGTATCGCCTGTACATTGTCCTTCTGTCCAAGACTGTACGCCTGCTGCTAATGCTGCACATGCGCTATCGTACGTTCTGTTATCACAACCACAAACTGGTACTTCTTCTACCACACCTGGGTCAGAACATTCATTATCGGATGGTGTACCGATACAACCATCTTCATTTAAGCAAATTTCTATACAGCATACGCGGTAACTTTGCGTAGCCGCATCAAAGAATAATACGCTATAAGGCGTGCAAGTACCTGCACTTGGATTCGGCACATTTGCTGTATTTGCTTCCTTCTCTAATTGTTCGCCGGTTGCATCATTTCTCCAGTATAATACATCAGCATCAGTTATGCCTGGCAAACTCAATGCCCATGTGTTATTGTCTGGATTGTATACTTTCTCTATGCTGTTACAATCATAAGGATCACACACATAGATGCTAATACAACATACGCGATAGTATTGTACTGCTGCATCGTAGAACAATACGCTAAAGTTACGTATACCACACTCTCCTCTTGATGAAACACTTACCGTAGAGCTTGTACCAATTGTTTCACCTGAGTTATCATCTTGCCAACGTAATACGTCTGCATCATCAACGCCTGGAAGAACTAAATCATAAGCTCTTGTATTCGGGTTGTAGTCGAATTTAATTTCATTACAATCATAAGGATCTCTAGAAATTTCTATCGTCTTACAACATTGTAGTAAAGTGCCATTGAAGCTGCCATCTTCTACATAAAGGTAACATACCTCGTATATGCCCGCCTCTGGGAAAGTGAAAGTGGTAGAAGTACCTGTTCCGATAGGATTCGGTTCAGTATATCGGCCACCTGTAACTGCCCAAGAACCTTCTGCTAAACCAGCTACACTAAACTCATAGCGCAATGGTGATACATAATCGTAAGATAGAGCATCGCAATCAGGGTCGGTTTCACCAGTACAAGCGCCTTCTGTCCAAGATTGTACGCCTGCTGCTAGTGCATCACAAGTGCTGTCATAAGCATTACCATCACAACCACATACTGGTGTGTCTTCTACTACACCTGGGCCAGCGCATTCATTGTCAGATGGTGTACCAATACAGCCATCATCATCTAAACAAATTTCTAGACAACATACGCGATAACTTTGCGTAGCTGCATCGAAGAATAATACGCTATAAGGTGCGCAAGTACCTGCTGCTGTATTGTTTACTACTGTACTACTTTCATTGCCAACAGACTGTCCTGTCGCATCATTTTGCCAACGAATTACATCAGAATCACCAACACCTGGCAAGCTTAATGCCCATGTGTTGTTATCTGGGTTGTATACTTTTTCAATACTATCACAATTGTATGGATCGCAAACATATAGACTAATACAGCAAATACGGTAGGCATTTACGCCTGGGTCGAAGAAACGCACGCTGAAGTTGCGAACGCGGCAATTATTGTCAGGAGCTACATTTACGGATGTACCTGTACCTAAAGCTGTACCATTGTCATCGTCGTACCAGCTTGCTTCTGTAATATTAGGGATGCTCAATACATAGCTGCTAGATGCTACATCATAGCCATAAGTAATCGCATCACAATCGTATGGGTCACAAACGAACATGCTGATACAGCACACACGGTAGTAGCCTACTGCTGCATCGAAGAAAATAACGCTGAAATTACGTACTTCACATGAAGGTCCAACTGGAACAGTAGCTACACTACCTGTACCAATGGTAGAACCATTATCGTCATCTTGCCATCTTACTACTTGAGCATCTGTAATGCCTGGAATATTAAATTCGTAACGATTTGTCTCTGAATTGAAGGCATAGAAAATATCATTACAATCGTAAGGATTTGCTACAACCTCAACGGTCTTACAACATTCCTTGATTGCACCATTTTCTACATACTTGTAGCACACGTCATATACACCAGCTTGTGGGAAGGTGTATGTAGTACTCGCGCCTGAACCAATAGCTGTGCCAAGCGGATCCGTAAATGGCCCACCACGTACTATCCAATTACCAAATGGATAACCATCGCCAATGCTGAACTCATAACGCAACGCACTCACATAGTCGAAGTCTACACCGTCGCAGTCATCATTAGTTTCACCTACACACTCATCGCCTTGTACGGACAAGTTAAAGTTACTATTACTCGTTTCGAATTGTGCATCTACAACGATAAAGTATTCGCCAGAAGCATTATTGATTGTAACCGCATCGTTTGCATTGTTGCCATTCACACTTCGAGCTACACAAGTAGCATTACCATTACCGTCGCACTGTAGAATAAATAAATCCAAATCTGATGATAAGCCAGAAAGCGTAACGTTGATGTTGGTTGGATTTGGAACATTTAGCTTATAAATTTCATCATTTCCAGGGAAAGAAGCATTGCCTGTAAAACAACTGCGGTAGTTATCAATATCAGAGTCATTGCCTGTATTGAAGTTGCTGCTGCTTACTGTTTCGCCACATCCAATCGGAATACCATCACAAGGGAAAGTAGGCTGTGTAGTGCCACAACCACTTACTTCAAACGTAAATGTACTTTGTTGGTTTGCATCGAAACCATCTACAACAGCGTAATAAGTCTTATTCTGTGCATTTGTAATTCTAATACGCTCTGCACTTGTACCACTATTCAAACTTCTAGTGATACAAATAGGTGTGCCATTAATACAACGATAGATGAATAAATCTACATCTTTCTGCAATGGCTGTAGGTTGAATTGTACTTCATTTTGCCCTGCTGGTACGGATACTTTGTATACTACATCATTTCCAGAAAAATTAGAACTGCCACCATAACAGCTATAATCACTTGTTTGGAAATCATTACCACCAGAGTAGTTATCTCCTGAAATCGTTTGTCCACAATTCAGTTCTGTGCCTTCGTTGCAAAGTTGTGAGATGCCTGTTGAGCTAGTAGTTACTACTTTTGCATCTACACAAGAACCTTGAGTACCTGCTACTACTTTAATGTAGATAGGCTGCCCTGCAAATAAACTGAATCGCTTGATATTGCCTCTAAAACAAGAACCTACTACTGTACCGTTGTCGGTGTTAGTAGCAGTACCATTTACACAACCGCGTGATACCACAGCGATAGTGCCACAAATCTCTAAGTTACCATTAGCACTCGGAACATAACGATAATGGCGAGGATTTACCCCGAATTGGTCAGCACATAAGCTTTGCCAATTGGAGTTTAAGCTTGTAGTTACCGCGTTTCCGCAGTAAGTGCCTTGTGCATAGCTACTATCTAGCGCAAAGAAGCAACTAGCGAGCAATACTAAAGCACACTTCATTAAAAATGTAGTCTTCCTCATCTAAAGAATAAATTTTGGATATGAAAAAAATAGATTACTATGGCCTAGCGGTATCCTTTACCGCAGACTTTAAATAGGATATAATTATTAAAAACCATAAGACCAATGTATTAATACATTCTTTATCAATACATTAGCAATACGTTATTATTAAATATACGCCTAGTAGAAATTGCCTATTAATTGTTAAGCAATGTTATTTAATAAACAACAGTACTTAACGATTTTGAATTCCTTTTTAGCACTAAACATAGCATTGATGCTGCCACGCTTATGTGTTTCCCGACTTGTGGTATCCCTAAAAGTTGTTTGACAAGTATGCTACGACTTAAATCGACATTTCGTGAGGGGAGTTAAGATTTTACTTTAGCCGTTGCAAAAATAATTTTTTTATTTTATATAAATGATTAATTCGATGTAAAAATCCTTTATTTATCCCATTAAATCAAAATCGAATTAACCCTATTTATAAGTATTAGAAATGCGAAAATGTAACCACTATAAATATAGATTTGAGATGTTAGACTTGAGTTCCGATAATTATCGGAATAAACTTACTTAGCATCTTGTTTTTCAAAATCTTATCTCTTCAATAATTTATTTTAGAATTCAATTTTTTATTCGCTATATGCTCATTTGTCTAATGATGTCGCTTGCCTATACGGGCAAACTAGTTTTTTGTTACACACTGTTTTTTGCCGAAAATACAGCTATCAGGTGTACGAACTATTATTAGACGTTAATCTCGCTTCGCGGTCATCTCGTATTTCAGTCCTTCATAAGATTTTAACACCGCCTTAACAGAACCAACTACTAAGGGCGATTCAATCAGGATTGGAATACGATTTTCATCATTTGTCACCCAAATATTCATCTCTGTATCTTCCTCAAACACATCACCAGCTACTAGCTGTGGGCTGAACACAATACTATCATACGTACCACTTCCTTTTATCCGCTTCTTGTCTTCTTTTCCTTTATAATGTACTTGCAAAGGATAGGTGGTCTGATCCATAAATATCTTAATCGGAAAGTAGTCTCCTTCATGGAAGGTATCAAAATCTAAATTACGAGCATAATACATAATAGAAAGGATATCATGCATGCAGGGGTCAATGTCATGCTCTTTGCGTTTGGTTCGGTCGCGCGTTTTACCTCTCACGCAGGTTGCGACACCATTGCGCTGATCGAGGGTCGTCTTATCGTAAAGGCGATAGCCGCCTTCTTGCAATTCTTTGATAGATGTACTAGGCAATAAGTTATCTTTATTTACGAAGGTATCGTAACGGTCGCGCACTCTATAAAACCATTCGTAAGAAGAGTAGGTACGACCTGTAGCTGCTAAGTGGTATTTATTTGCAGTTTCAGAGACTTCGAAAGTTACTTCACCTGCTGCTAACCACACAAAATTCCAATTGTAATAAAGTTTATAAACGATTTTTTCACCAGCTTGAAATACCTTGTTTTCGACGGTACAAGGGTCAGCACTTGCTGCTTGACGCTGCATTGGTCGCTCGTCTGCAGAGAAACTTAAGCAGAAGCAACAGGCTAATAGCAAAAAAGCTGACTTATTCAAAAGGTTGATTCGTTTCATAAACAAAGTATAAGTTCGATAATAATTCCTATTCTATTTCGCTAGAATTTTCATTTATTATTTCACGGATACCCAGTGATTTCAGAATGTTTATTCTAAAGATAAACAACGCTCCAATTAACGCAGGCACAATTAAATTTATTATGAAGAGTGTAAAAGAAGTGGCCAAAATTGCAATTTCATCGGCACTAAAGAAGCCCCAAACAAAGAGGGCTATCTCACCACGCGCTAGTAAATCAATGAGTGGTGGTAGGGGAATTCCTGTCTGAATTAAGTAAACCGTACCGATTCCCGCATAGCCATCTACGAGCGGCATATCAATGCCAAAGAAGCGCAGCGTCAGGTAATATTGGGTAAAGAAAACAGCGCAACGTAAAAAGGAATAGAACAAGGCACTAGAGAGTTGCTGCGAAGAATATTCGGTAAGTACACGTAGGTCTTTCAGACGATCTTTTATTTTATCGAAAAAAGCTAAGCGTTTGGCAATGGGTACTAGTAAGTCAATATTGTAAAAACAAAATAAAAGCAAGGCAATGAATACTACACCTAAACTTAGCAATAAGTAAAGCCAACGTGCATCCAAGTCCAAAAAAACAGCAGAGAAATAGGCCAAGCCTAAAATTCCTAAAGCAGTCAATATCAATAATTGGCTGAAACTGCCTACCATAGTAGCAACTACGGCTTTCCAATTGTGTTCTGGCTCTACGAGTAGTACGCGCCCACCATACTCTCCTACTCTATTGGGCGTGAAAATACCAACCGTAACGCCTGCTAAAATGGCTTGATAAGTACGCCAAAACGAATAGCTCGAAAAGCCTTTTATCAACTGTCGCCACTTGAGGGTTTCTAAGCCCCAATTGACGGGTACGAGCGCGACTTCAAGCAATAGCCAATGCATATTCGACCACACGAAATGTTGCTTGAAAGAAGTCCATAAAGCATCCGCATTTTCTTTGGCGAACACTTGCTGATAAATCGTCCACGCCAATAGCAAGGCTATCATTAGCTTTACTGCCCAATTGACATAGCGATTATGATAAATGCGTGGGATGCTCCAACTCAATGCTTATTATTTTGGACTGCAATTACGTAAGAAATTTCAACATTGTATCCATTAATTCCTTACGTTGAATCGGTTTGGTGAGATGCGCTACGCAGCCCGCCTCTAAAATAAGTTGTCGTTCCTCTTGAAAAGCATGTGCAGATTGAGCGATAACGGGTATATCTGTATTCTTTTTAATGTGCTCTGTTGCTTCTATGCCACTCATTATCGGCATTTTCATATCCATTAAAATCAAGTCTATCTCAGGATGTTTTTGTACCATTTCTACCGCTTCTTGTCCATTTTTAGCCCATAATATATGAACAGCCTGCTTGAGTAGGAAACTTTCTAATAGTCTGAAATTATAGACTTCATCTTCAGCTATAAGTATGGTTTTGCCCGCCATATAGGTATGCGTAGCTGTAGTGGACTGATGGAGTTTGCTTTGCTCCTTAAGATTTACCTTGTAAGGAATTTGCAAATAAAAAGTAGAACCTACGCCTTCTTTCGACTCTAGGCATAAATCGCCACCAAGCGCGTCTGCGAATCCTTTGCATATAGATAAGCCTAAGCCTGCGCCTCGTATTTTGTGAGCGGTATGTTCTACCCGCTGAAAACGCTTGAATATCTTGGCTTGATCGGCTGCTGCGATACCAATGCCTGTATCTTTTATTGCAATTTCTATTTTTCCTGATTTTACTTTATACGATACTTGCACAAAGCCTTTTTCTGTAAACTTTACGGCATTACTCAATAAGTTGGTGATGATTTGGCGCAATTTTACACCGTCCGTAAAAATAGGAAGACTAGGAAAGTCAAAATCCGTTTTCAGTGCGATTTGCTTTTTCGCACAGTCTAATTGAAATAGATTGAGGGTTTCTGTAAGTAGGCTATTGAGTTCTATGCTTTCTTCGTGTATCTCAAAAGCGGCGGTTTGAATTTTAGCTAAGTCTAAGACGTTGTTTACGATATTTAAAAGTTGGCGGCAGCAATCATGTATAATTTCAGTATATTCTTTTTTCTTTTCCTCTTTTAAGTCCTCCTCTAATAAAATGGAGGAAAAACCCATGATGCCATTCATCGGGGTGCGAATTTCGTGGGACATATTCGCAAGAAAAGCGGACTTGAGGCGGTCGCTTTGCTCGGCTTTTTCTTTGGCTTCTAAGAGTTCTTTTTCCTTGTTTTTTCGTTCCGTAATGTCGCGAAAAAATATTACTAATTGTTGTTTTTCCTCCGAATTGTCGCGTATGGCATTAAATTCAATATCGAATGTAGAACCATCTTTTCGTACTAGAGTCTCTTCGTAAATACTATCTATTTGTCCACCAAAAACATGGTGAAGAATATTCAAACTTTTTTCGTGTGCTATATCCAAATTCATTTGCTCTAATTGGCGATGACTCCCTAGCGGCATTAACAAAAATTCTTCCTTAGAAGCATAACCAAACATTTCAGGCGCATGTCGATTACAATCAATAATCAATTCCTTTTTCAAATCAATAACTACTATAGCATGTTGTGCATTCTCAAAAATATCACGATATTTTTTCTCGCTTGCGGATAGCTTCTCTTGGTAGCGGATGGCTTGGAGTTCTTGTTCGCGTTCTTTCGTAATATCTTCATAAGTACCTACTATTCCACAGGTTTCTTGGGTTTCTGTGAGTAGAGGCATGAGGTTAAATCGTAAATATAACTTATCTCTATATGGTACTGTAATTTCTACCACTTCATTCTTTCTAGCTCGCCCTGTTGTTAAGACTTTCTGGTCGAAACTCATGAAAAAACTAGCCTTTTCCTGCCAAATCATTTCATAATCATTGCCTCCTATTACTTCGTCAATCGTCAGATTCGCATTTTCTGCAAAAAGCCTATTGCAACCTAGATATTTACCATTTTTATCTTTCCAAAAAATTCCAAATGGAATATTATTGATAACGGCTTGAAGTACCTGTTCGCGTTCGCGCAATTGCTGGGCTATTTCCTGTTCCTTTGTAATGTCTACGATAGTAGCAACATTATTGATATAGTTTCCATTTTCATCAAAAATGCCCTGTACACGGGTTTGCCCGTTCATTATGCTACCATCTTTTCTGTAATAAGATTTTTGGATTTCAAAATATTCTAATTCGCCATGCTGCATTTTAGTCACGAAATCTTGGGTGAGAGTCTTGTCTTCGTTTACAGTAATTTCCGAAATTGTTTTTGCTAAAAGCTCTTCTTTGGTATAGCCAAGCATTTTACAAAGAGCAGTATTTACTTCTTTTAAAGGTATGCCTTCTGCCATACCAATAGGATTAGTATCAAAAAGCTGTTTGTATCGGATATTTTCTGTTTTCCACTTATTTAATATGTTTTCGTAAATAAAATAGAAACAAATGAGTTTATAGATGAAAAAAACGTAAGCCAAAAAATAGATTACGAATCTAAAACGTAAAGGAGGCGCAGCGTGTTCTGTGATTTCTAGCCCACCATGTATGGGCATATATAAAAATATCAGCGAACAGGTACTAATAGTCAAGAAGAAGTGGAGACGTGTTTTATAGAAAAAGAAAAACATACTAAGCAAGGCGCAAAAGAACATAAGCACATACACGGGGATTCTTCCTAGTTCGTGATATAAACTCATATTCATAATGACTATTAATATTACAAAAATGCCTGTGGACAGATAATGGAAATGCTTGCTATTGAGCCAAAATATGAAGATGAGTCCTAAAAGGGATATTATTTGTAAATTGAGATATGTAGTTGAAAACTCAAGTATGCCTAATGCAGTTGAAGACATGCCCAAAATCAGCATTACGATAAAAATCCAAGCGTCGAGGTTAAACAATCTTAAACGAAGTCTATCTATATCAGAGAGGTCTTTGCTTACTCCTATATTAATAAAGCGCAATAGTTTTTCCATACCTATTTGTTCAATCGGTTGATGCTTTGAGCTACTAAACAGTTGAGTGATTTCTTTTGCAATTTAAACAAAAATGCAGGGATTAACAAGTATTTAGAAAGGCTATATCTCATAGCATGCAAAAGGGCAGTCAGTGCTAGACCAACTGCCCTAATTTTATTTCTGAACAAATCTATAAGTCGCCACACAAAGTGACCACCTATTGTTTTATTGTTTCATTAATATCATAGACTTTGTAAGCGTCTGTTCAGCCGTTTCTAATCGGTAATAGTAAATACCTGCAGCAAGCTCTGTAGTTGGCTTATACTCTACTGTATTTAGTCCTGCGTGGAAGTCACCGCGCTGCTGGAAGAGTTGCTTACCATCCATATTGAAGATGCTCACTGTTGCTGGCATATCCGAAGATAGCGTGAACGAAATAGACGTTACATCCACGAATGGATTCGGTGAAGCCATCAAGTCGATATTACTATCTGCCGTCTTCGTAGTCAGTACCTCATCGCGCTCAGGATAATCGTTGCTATCGTTACAGAACTCAAATTTCACATTATCAATACCAAAATCATTCGTACCACCATTAGAGCCTACTTTGCGGATTTCTAATACCACATAGTCAGTGCTAGAGGCTGTCCAATTTGCAGCGAATGTTCTCCACTGATTCGGATAACCTCCGAAAGAACTGCTTACTGGGTTGCCATTGATATATAGACGCAATACAGGTTGGCTACCGCCTGTCAAATTCGGATAGAAATCGCAAGAGAAGTGGTAATTTACACCTGTCTGAACTGCTACAGTTTGCTTCCAAACTGCCTTATGAGCACCACCAGCAGCACCTTCTATGATAAGGAATTTGCCATCGCCTGTAGTTGCAGCCCAGCTACCACACTTATTTCGTGCATTATCTCGGATACAGTAGGTATTATCGCCACAGTAGCAGCCACTATTGTATGCACTCGTAAATGCCCAGTTGCCGCCTTCAAAGTCGCTGTTATTCACAAGGTCCTGTACATCATTACACGTATTTCCTGAACAAGGCCCACTCACGATAGATTGTACGCCTGCGCGCTGTGCGTAGCAAGAGTTGCTATAAGTTACGCCATTACAACCACATACTGGCTCATATACATCGGTACAAGAGATATTCTGTGGACTTCCTTGACAGCTATTTGCACAGTCTGGTAGTGTAATTGTGATTGGGTCGAGGTGACAGCACCAACCTTCATCTTTACCTGCTTCTTGCAGACGCAATTCGTACGTAACTTGCATGCCTGGATAAAGCGATACTAAGCAATCATCAATATTTAAGGTAATGTTTCGACTAGAACCGATATTCAATACCTCCTGCTTCAAAGAGCAATTGTTGAACGTCACCCCAATTGGCGAAGTCATGCTAAAAATCGCATCTACATTTTGCCCTGAATTATTATTCAAAGTGAAGCTGTAATCATACGTACCATTCGACTTGCATACTAATTGCTCATTCGTGATACCTGCACAATCATCTGGCTGGTCGTTACATACTTCTAAGCAACATACGCGATAGCCATTCACAGATGGATCATAGAATAGCACGCTAATTGCTGTACAGCCACCTGATGCTGGATTGTTAATACTAATGCTGCTCGTACTACCTGCTATTACTTGTCCTGTATCGTCATTTCTCCACATTAGCACACGCGAACTTGGAACGCCTTGTAGTGCTAGGGTGTAGGTGTTAGAACCTGCATTGTAAGTCTGCTGTATAGAATTACAATTGTAAGGATTGCACACATAGATAGCGATACAGCAGATACGATATGCATTCACCGCTGGGTCGTAAAAACGTACGCTAAAGTTGCGGATTCCACAGCCATTACCTACTGGTACATTCACAGTAGTACCTGAACCTAAGTAGGTATTTGTATCATCATCATACCAAGTCGCATTACTAACGCCTGGAATGTTCAGTACATAGCTATTGTTGCTGTTATTGTAAGAATAAGTGATATTATCACAATCGTAAGGGTTGCAAATGTAAATGCTAATGCAGCAGATACGATAAGCATTCACCGCAGCATCGAAGAATACAACACTGAAGTTGCGACGACGACAGTTGTCATTTACGGTGATTCCGACTGTGCTAGATGTTCCAATAATTGTATTGGCATCATCATCTTGCCAGTAGGCTACATCATCATTGCTAATGCCAGGAATACTGAGTTCGTAACGGCTTGTATTTTGGTTGTAGCCGTACGTAATATCATTACAATCGTAAGGATTACCTACGATTTGGATAGTCTTGCAACAGCGTTTTGTCACGCCATTTTCTGTGTATTTATAACATATCGTATACACGCCAGCTTGTGGGAAAGTGTAAGTAATATTTCTACCCGAACCAATAGTTGTCGGATTATTGTATGGGCCGCCTTCTGCTGTCCAGCTTCCCCAGGGGAAGGTATTCGATACGCTAAATGAATAACGTAAGGAAGCAACATAGCTCATCACTAATTCATCGCAATCAGGTAGTGTAGGTGGCGTACAAGTACCATTTGTCCAAGAGTATACACCTGAAGTAATAGCGTTGCAAGCATTACTGTAGGTGTTACCGTCACAGCCACATACTGGCGTATAATCCGTAGTACAAGCACCATCCGATGGCGTACCTGTACAGCCATTGGCATCTCTACAAATTTGTAGGCAACATACGCGGTAGCAATTCGATGATGGATCGAAATAATGTACACTTAAATAGTAACATCCGCCTACTGGAGGCGCGCTTACAGTAATACTGCTTGTGCTACCTGCTATTTGCTGCCCTGTAGCATCATTGCGCCAATATAGGATATTGGAATTACTCAGCCCTGGTACACTTACATTCCAAGTGTTGTTATTTGCATTGTACACTTTCTCAATACTATTGCAATCGTAAGGATTACAGATGTAGATACGAATACAGCAGATGCGCCAAGCATTTACGGCTGGATCGAAGAAGCGAACACTGAAGTTGCGCGCACGACAGTCATTCGTTACAGGCACATTTACCGTACTACCTGAACCAATATAGGTGTTGCTATCATCATCATACCAATTGGCATTGCTGATGCCTGGTATATTGAGTTGGTAACTATTTGTATTCGCATTGTAGCCATATGTAATATCATCACAATCGTAAGGGTTGCACATGTAGATGCTAATGCAACACATACGCCAAGCATTTACGGCTGGATCGAAGAATTTCACACTAAAGTTGCGACGACGGCAAGAACCATTTACTGATACATTTACGGTAGTGCCTGTGCCAATAGTAGAACGGTTATCATCATCGAACCAAATAGCATTCGTGATGCCGGGTATACTTAAAGTATAGGCATTGCTATTGTTGTTGTAGCTATACGTAATGTCGTCACAATCATAAGGGTTGCACATGTAGATGCTAATGCAGCACATGCGATAAGCGTTCAATCCTGGATCATAGAACTTCACACTAAAGTTGCGACGACGGCATGTCCCACTTACTGATACATTTACGGAAGTACCCGTACCAATCGTCGTATTATTATCATCATCGAACCAAGTAGCATTGGTGATGCCTGGAATATTTAATGTATATGTATTAGAGTTTTGATTGTAGTTATAGTTAATATCATCACAATCATAAGGATTTGTGATATAGATTGTTCTACAACATGCACCCTCACAACCATCGCTTTTAGTGTAGCTATAGCATACCACATAAGCACCAGCAGAGGCAAAACTTGCATTCACACTTCTACCACCTGCTCTAGTAACTACTTGAGAACTACCTACACGTCGGAATGTCCATACCCCACTTGCTGGAAGACTACTTGCTACACTAAAATTATATAGGAAACCGCTATTGCTATTCAAATAGTTATAGCTCATTGAGCTACAATTATCGTCTGTTTCCTCTTGACAATCATCGCAATCAATGTGTAGTGTAAAATTACTTTCCTGTTCTGGCTTATAGCCATCCACTAAGAGATAGTAAGTACCAGAAGCATTGTTGAGCGTTATTTGCTCATTATTCGCATTACCATTAGTACTTCTAGCTACACAATCCTGCAAAGAAGCAGCATTCGCATAGTCCTGACATTTATCAAATAGGAACATATCCAAATCCTTCGATAAACCCGTCATGCTAATAGAAAGGGTCGTTTGCGATGGCACAGTGATTTTGAATAGGCGATCATTGCCTGTGAATGGGTTATTGGACTGCGAAATACCATTCGCACAAGCCCCTAAATCATTGTAGGTGAAATTGCTCTCCCCGCCAATCGTTGTTTTATGATAAGTGCCACCGCACTCCAAAGGTGTTGCGTCAGCACAGCTATAATGGTCAGGCTCAGTAGTACCCGTACAAACCGCCTTCAGCTTAAATTGGCTTTTACTACTCGTATATTGAGCATCTACCACTATATAGTAGGTACCTAAAGCATCCGTAATATTGATTCGTTCATCGCTGTTGTTAGACCCTGTACTTGAATTGATACAAGTAAATGAACCATTACGACAAACTACCAAAAACAAATCTAAGTCTGCGGAAAGACCTGTTAAGTTAATGCTCACATCCGAGGTTTCTGATATAGATAAGGTGTAAGCCCTGTCATTGCCTGGAAAAGTGCTATTATGACAATTATACGACTGGAAGGTATTCCCGGAGTTATTATTATTGCCCCAGACTTCTACACCGCAAGGCAAACTGCCATCAGAAGGAAAACCAGTACAGCTACCTTCGCCTTGACCTATGGCTAGGCTAAAACAAAAAACACTAAAAAGGAATAAAGTAATTAACTGTTTCATCATGATATGATTTAAGTTTTGTGATGCCTTGAAAACTATAAAACATGGTCATTGCCCATGTTGCATCACTGCAATAAGGTGACTAATAACTATTTATGTGATTTAAAAAAAATTTGACTATTGTACTTACGTGCTGCTTTTCGTAAATAGGAAATGATACATATTCAAATCTTTCTTGAGCAGAGCTAAGAAAATGTCGGAATACGTATTATTGAACTCATATAATGTGTGATAACGGATAGATGTCTGTAAAGAAACTTACGCTGGCTAGTAGTAAATAGAGTATTTTAAAGTCCACTTAGGAATGCTAAACTAATAAATGTACATTCTTGACTGCTTCTTTTGTCCCTATTCTTCACTTTGAAATTGGTCAAATATCTAGATATACTCCCACTTTCAAAGTAAAAACTAGAACCAAAATAACCAACTCAAGAATGTACATTTACTAGTTTAGCATTCCTTAATAAAAACAGGCCTTTTTAATGGAATAAAAGAAGGGGTGTTCTTGGCTATAAGTGATTGCACATCAATCAACTTATGCGTTCGCAAGTTACATAAATTTTAGTTTAAAAAAAATACTTTTTCTAACATATTAACATATGTAACTATTTGCTTTTCATTTTAATAGCCTTTACTAAATAAGTGTCGCTGCACCCAAAATGTAACCACTCTCTTATTCTTTTTTTATTTTTTTATAAAAAAAAGTCTTGTAATAAGCCGTTCTTTGCACCAGATGGCAGATACTTATACCATAAAACTCGAACAATTTGAAGGTCCCTTCGACCTCCTACTCTTCTTCATCGAGCGCGATGAATTAGACATTAATAATATTCCTATTTCTAAAATCACGGAGGACTTCCTTGGCTACATTCGCCAGATGGAAATGATGAATATTGATCTTGCCAGCGAGTTCATCGTGGTAGCTGCTACGCTTTGCCGTATTAAGGCAAAAATGCTCATTCCAAGAAAACCTGTAGATGAAGAAGGCAACGAGATAGACCCACGCGAAGAACTCGTGCAACGCCTCTTGGAGTATCAACGCTATAAAGGCGTATTGGAAGACATGCGAAAGCTTGAAGAAGACCGCTCGATGCGAACGGTGCGCGGCAATAGCACTAAAGAACTCCAAAAAATAGCCGAACAAGCCCTAGTAGATGTTGAGCTCCAATCGGTGACACTCTTCAAGCTGCTTCGCACCTTCGAGCGCATGCTTCGCAAACAGGAAGAACGCAACAAAAAACATACGGTGCATCAAATCGTGCGCTACGCCTATACCATTCGGGGGCAGCAGCAATTTATCTATCAACTCATACTAGAACAAGGACGCGTAGATTTTGAGCGCATCTTTGATCCCCTCGAAAATCGCGTACATGCCATTGTTACCTTTCTAGCCCTACTTGAATTACTCAATCTGCAACGCATCCAAATCACACAGGGCGAGGGTATGAATAACTTTTGGATAAGCGGCGAAACAGAACTTATTCTGAATTTAAGCAAACAACTCACCAGCAAAGAAGAAGAATAGCGTTATATCTTGACCATTTGAACGCACAAATCGTCAAAGCGAAAGACGTGTGATAAGCAGCTGAAATTTCAAAATTCAGTCGCTTTTTTTGTACTAGATGCTTCATTTTCATCAAATTTTATTTCATAATTTATGTAGATAAAAATATAAAATTCTATATTGCGAATGGAATTACAATAATGTATGAAATTTTATTGATTAACTCATTCAAAAGGTATTACATGAATTTAGTCAACTTTAGTAAGTTTTTCACCTTAGTTGTCTTGCTAGTAGCAGGTACTTATCTGCAAGCACAGACCAACCTAACAGGTACAGTAAAAGATGATTCTGGAGAGCCTCTAATAGGGGCAAGCATCTTGGTAGAAGGTACATCTTCTGGTACAGTGACGGACTTTGATGGCAATTTTGATTTGCAAACTTCTGCAACACCTCCTTTTAATATAATAGTATCTTATACGGGCTATTCCTCCAAAACAATAGCAGTAAATGGTAGTAGCAACAATCTTAATATTGAATTGGTAGAAGGAGGAATTAATATAGAAGAAGTAGTCGTTTCTGCATCTAGAAGACGCGAGAAAGTACAAGAAGCTCCTGCTTCTATTTCGGTACTTAACGCAAAAAAATTAGCGGTCACATCGAATGCAACTGATCCAACGCGAAACTTGGTAAATACAGCAGGGGTACAAATTCAGCAGCAATCTGCCAATCGTATCAATATCTCGATGCGCGGTGGTGCGGGCTTATTTGGTACAAGCGTTTTCCCGATTATGGATTATCGTAGCTTGGTAGGGCCTGGTATTGGCACCTTCCAGAGCGACCAAGCGGGTATTAACAATATTGACTTGCAACGCATCGAGGTAGTACGCGGGCCAGGTTCAGCATTGTACGGGCCAGGCGTAACGCAAGGTGTAGTACACTTCATCACGAAGAATCCGATTGACTTCCCGGGTACAACAGTAGAAGTGATGGGAGGTGAATTGAACACCTTTGGTGGTAATATCCGCCATGCAACCAAAGTGAGTGATAAGTTTGGATTTAAAATTAATGCGGGTTATAAGCGTGGAGACGAATTTACGCTCGACCCGAATGATCCAGACGATGCACTACAAATTGCACGAATGACTACAAATGGTATTTCGCGTCCAGCTATCAAGGATGGTATTGTGGATCCAACGGGTACACCAACGCAAGTACTTTCGCAAGCAGATTTAGACCCAGATGGTGATGGCAACCCAATGGCACCTGACTGGTACAATATGTTGGCAAATGCGACACTAGAATTTCGCCCACAGGATGATTTAAGCGTCTTCCTATCAGGTGGT
Source organism: Saprospiraceae bacterium (assembly GCA_020629845.1). Lineage (GTDB taxonomy): Bacteria > Bacteroidota > Bacteroidia > Chitinophagales > Saprospiraceae > JAAUTG01. Next base: position 20,828 of record JAHDCQ010000035.1, read on the forward strand.
TTGACGAGTGCAAGAGCCGTATTCTACAATGAGCAAGGTGAAGGACTTTCTCATGCAAATGAATATTGGGCGCAAGCACGTATGCAAAAAGGAGGACTATTTGCACAAATATTCGGTGTGAGTAATGACGGTGGATTGAACGGCACGAATGCCGATGAGCGCGTAAGTTACCTTTATCAAACAGGAAATGTAAGTGCCGTAGGACGTACGCAACTGGAAGGACAACTTCAGTACAACTTTGATACGCCAGGCTTCCTAGATGGAAATTGGACAGCAGGTTTTGATTATCGCTTCTCTGGACAGAATACAGAAAATCTAGTATATGGACGTAATGAAGAAGATGATAGCTACTCCGTAGTGGGTGGATACGTACAAGCTAAGTTTGCACTCTTGGATAAGATGGACTTGGTAGTAGCAGGACGTTATGACCGATTCAACTTTATTGATGATGGTGCATTTGCCCCTAGAGCTGCTTTGGTATACAAGGCTGCACCGGGTCATACCTTCCGTGCATCTTACAACCGTTCCAACTCTACGGTATCTAATCTACAATTGAATATTGATTTCCCATTATCGGTGATTGTACCAGGGGCATTTGACATTTGGTTGTATGGTAATAAGACGACTCAAACCTTTAGCGACAATCCTACTGCTAAGTGGCTCATCGGCTACGAAGGTCCAATAGGTGGTGGTTTGCCATTAGCGATTCCTCATGCAGCAGTAAATGATGCTACTATAGCTGGTCTTTTGCCATTGTTGCCTGCTGATTTAGTACCATTAGTAGAAGGAGTATTACGTGGTCTCGACCCAACTATGTTAGGTACTACGGGCGCATTATCGCCAGGTTATAATGTTTTTGATGGTTCACCACTTGGTCTGCAAGACGCACCAATCTCTCAGATTGCAACAGATGATAACTGGGAATTTGGCTATAAAGGTCTCATCGCAGACAAACTGGGTGTTACCTTCGATATTTATCGCGTGACGCAAAGAGGAACTTCACAGTTTACTGCAATTTCTCCAGCTTATGCTTTTATCGGACTAGATAATATTCCTAGCGATTATGCAAATGCAGTTGCTGGACAAGCAATGCCTCAGATAGAAGCAGGACTTAGAGCTGCAGGTGTACCTGAAGATCAAATTGCAGCAACACTGCCAATAATACAAGGCGGTATTATACAAGCATATACCTTAGGTGGGCAGGGCTTCAATGCAGCAGCAGGAGCGGCATTAGGCACACTAGCAGCTACCACTTCTACACAAGAAGTACCTAATAATGGCGTAACCCACCTTTCAGCAGGCTACCGTACCTTCGATGAGCGTACGTTTTTGGGTGCAGATTTAGGCTTGGAATACTACATTAATGCAGACTTTTCTCTATTCGGTAATTACTCTTGGGTAGATAAAAACGAATTTATGCAAAATGTAGTAGGTGTAGATGGCGACCCACTTCCAACTTATTTGAATATACCTAGAAATAAGTACCGTTTAGGCTTAAATTATGCGCCTACAACAGGTTTGAAGGGAAGTTTAGCCTTCCAGCATGATGATTCTTACTTCGCAGCAGCAGGACAGTATAGTGGCGACACAGAGGTTAGAAACCTAGTGGATGCTTCTATCGGTTATGGGTTTGACAATGGACTTGTAATCAGTATTACAGGAAATAACATCTTGAATAATGAATATCGCTACTTACCAAATATGCCTAAAATTGGCAGACGTGTACTAGCAAGAGTAGTATACGATTTTGGTGGTGGAGATGAGTAGAATAACCTAGTTTAGGTTCTTAAAGAGTTGTTCAGCATTCGACTGAGCAACTCTTTTTTTATCCCTCTATATTTAAAGAATATCCCCGAATAATGTCTTGTTATATGCAATAAACCCCTATTTAACATTAAATTATCACATAGTTTTGTTTTTTCCCATAATTTATATGGCAAAACGCATTTTTTCAAAATTTAATTAGCTTTTAGAACAACATATTCTAAATGCTAGAAAAACAACGATTTATATGTCAAACAAGATGAAAGAAGTAATTCTAACAAACGAAGCAGGTGAAAACACAGGCTATTGGCTTGGTAATGCAGCTAATCTCCTTATTGGTACTAATGGAGCAAGTGGAGATATTGGGTTGCGAAATGAACACGGCAAACAAAGCGTACATATAGATGGTGGCGATGGCAATATCACACTCGGTGGTGAAGGCACACAGGGAGATGTAGCTTTAGTAAATGAAGAAGGTAAGCAAACTGTACACATAGACGGTGGGGATGGTAATATAACACTTGGAGGCGAAGGCACACAGGGAGACGTGGCATTAAGAAACGAAGAAGGCAGGCAAACCGTTCATATAGACGGTGGAGACGGTAACATCACGCTCGGTGGTGAAGGCAGTAATGGAAATGTACGTTGCTTAGATGCGGAGGGCAAAGTAAATGCTCACCTTGATGGTGGTACAGGCAATCTTACGCTTGGTGGCGACGCACACGATGGTGACTTGATGCTAAAAACATCGAATGGCAAAACACGTGTGGAACTAGAAGGTCATGATGGACAACTTCGCTTGATGAATGGTACAGGTGCTGTAACGGTGCATGCGCTAGGAAAAGACGGCTCTCTCACACTCGGCGGTGGTGCATCGGATGGTGACTTAGTAATAAAAGACTCTAAGGGCAATGCGACCATCCAGATGAAAGGCAACACAGGTGATCTCATCATAAATGGCAGCAACTTAAAGCCTGCGGATTATGTATTTTCTGCGGATTACCAATTGAGTCCATTGGCAGAAATCAAGGACTTTATCAGCAAGCATAAGCATTTGCCAGGCATTCCATCAGGAGAGGACATGAAAGCAAATGGCTTGAGTCTCGCTACCCTTTCTATGAAATTGTTAGAAAAGGTAGAAGAACTGACACTTCATGTTATTCGACAAGAAGAGATTATTAATAAGTTGAAGCAATAATAAAGAAACAAGGGTTCTTCCCTCGTACTCTGTTTAGAGCCACTTCTTTTGGGAGGTGGCTCTTTTTGCCAAGGCTTACCCCAATTACCGACAGCCAATATATGTTTGATTATGTTTTTGGTTATCGTAAATGAATTTAGGGTAATTCTTTTTGTACCTAAAATACTGCTACAAAGATAAGTATCTCCAAATTCCAATTTTTAAAGCTAAATTAAATTCTAGCCCAAATAAAAAAACGTCATCTCATAATAAAGGAAACATAATTCCAAAACTTGAAATTCAAACATCATCAACACCCCCAATTAATTATTTGATATTTTTTATTTAATCCAAATTTTCATTGTTCAATCATCATAAATACCAAGTAATTGACTTTAAAAGTCTAAAATTCATTTCCTTACTTTGCTAGTCCTAGCCAAGTATCTATGTATTAAATGTACTTAATACATAATACCTGATACCTAATACTTACGAAGCATGGCACAGCAGCAGAAAGGATTATATGTACCCTCCATGGAAAAAGATTCCTGTGGCACAGGACTCATTGCCAACCTAAATGGCAATAAAACCCATAAAGTAATAGAGGATGCGCTCATTATGCTTCAAAATATGGAGCATAGAGGCGCGTGCGGTTGCGAACCCAATACAGGCGATGGTGCAGGTATTTTGATACAAATGCCACACGAGTTTTTCCAGAAAAAGACACGCGAATTGGGCTTTGAACTACCTGAATTTGGCGAGTATGGCGTAGGTGTAGTCTTTTTCCCAAATGAACGAAATCTACGTCGTCAATGTCGCGTACTTTTTGATGATTATGCGGATGATTTAGGCTTTGAAATATTGGGCTATCGAAAAGTACCTACCGACCACGAAAACTTAGGAGATTCTGCCCTAGCTACCGAACCACGTGTAGAACATGTCTTCGTGAAGCCTATCGAACCAATGGATAAAAAAGCATTGGAACGTCGCCTTTACATTCTACGCAAATTTGCAACTCACAATATCCATAAGACCTATCCACAGTCTGCGTCACACTTTTATATTACTTCTTTTTCGTATAAGACCATTGTTTATAAAGGGCTATTAACAACCTATCAATTACGTCCTTATTTCCCTGATTTGCATGATGAACTCTGTAAATCTGCAATCGCTCTCATTCATTCGCGCTTTTCCACCAATACCACTCCCAAGTGGAAGCTTGCACAGCCTTTCCGTTACATTGCACACAATGGTGAAATCAATACGATACAAGGTAATTTGAATTGGTGGAAATCAAAAGAAGTACAGTTTGAGTCTTCGCTTTTCAGCAAAGAAGAACTCGAAATGCTAATGCCTATTTGCGGAAAAGGACATTCCGATTCAGGGCATTTTGATAATGTGGTGGAGTTTTTGGTGCTAAGTGGTCGCTCGCTGCCTACCGCTTTGATGATGATGATACCCGAAGCTTGGCAGCATGATGAGCAAATGGATGATAAAAAGCGCGCTTTCTATCAATACAACAAAACCCTGATGGAACCCTGGGATGGTCCAGCTTCGATCTGCTTCACCGATGGTATTTTAGTGGGTGCGACTTTGGATAGAAACGGCTTGCGCCCCTCGCGCTATTGCCTCACAGATGATAATACGCTCATCGTAGCCTCCGAAGCAGGCGCATTGCCGATTGACCAATCGAAAGTGGTATTAAAAGGGCGTTTGCAACCGGGCAAAATGCTAATTGCAGACTTAGATGAACACCGCATCATAGGTGATGAGGAACTAAAGCAAATCATAAGCAGTCGTCAGCCTTATAGCGAATGGTTGGAGGAATACCAAATTAGCCTAAAGGATTTGCCAGAAGTTAGTAGCTTGAACGAGGAGGTTTTACTAGACGAAAAGACACTCTTCACCAAACAACAAGCCTTCGGCTACACCAAAGAAGACCTAAAATTCATCCTCGAGCCGATGATAAAGGCGGGTAAAGACCCCATTGGTTCGATGGGCGCAGATATTCCGTTGGCGGTGCTTTCGCATCAGGCACAGCATTTGGCAAATTATTTCAAGCAGCTATTCGCACAAGTTACCAATCCGCCAATTGACCCGATTCGCGAGCGTTCGGTGATGTCTTTGTACGCGCTTTTGGGTGGTTCAAAAAATATTTTAATCGAAACACCGCAGCATTGCGAAGCGATACATTTAGATACGCCTATTCTCAAAAATGAAGAAGTCGCCAAGCTGAAATACATGAATCATCCACGCTTCAAATCGGGCGTAATTGATATGGTGTTCAAGGCGGATCATCAGAAAGGGCGACTCAGTGCAGCGATTGACCATATCTGTGCAATTGCAGAAGATTATGCCCGCAATGGCGTTAATATTCTCATTCTTTCGGATAGAAACATTTCGAGTAATCTCGCTCCCATTCCATCTTTGATGGCAGTAGGTGCGATTCATCACCATCTCATTCGTAATGGATTACGCGCTAAAACGTCCATCGTAGTAGAAGCAGGCGATATACGCGAAACCCATCATTTTGCGACCCTCATCGGCTACGGTGCAAGTGCCATCAATCCCTATATGACCTTTTCTACGCTGGCTTCTCTACACAAAAAGAAACTTTTTGGCGAGGAAATGTCGCTTGAAAAACTCTTCTATACGTATAATAAAGCTATCGGAAAAGGTATCCTCAAAATCATGTCGAAAATCGGCATTTCGACTTTGCAATCCTATCAAGGCGCGCAGATTTTTGAGGCTCTAGGCATCAATAGTGAGGTGGTAGAAAAGTGCTTCGCAGGCACAGTTTCGCGTATCGAAGGCGTAGGTTTTGATGGCATTGCTGAGGAAACTCTAGCATGGCATCAATTAGCCTTCCCCGAAAAAGCAGCTTCGCGTCCACAGCTACAAGACGGCGGTGTATATCAATGGAAACGACGCGGCGAAGTGCATATTTTCAATCCACAATCGGTGCATTTGCTGCAACATGCAGCGCGTAAAGCGGACTATTCAGCCTATAAAAAATACGCGGCACTCATCAACGAGCAAGTCGAAAAAGCCTTCACTTTACGTGGACTTTTGGACTTCCGCAAAGCTGAGTCTGTGCCTTTAGATGAGGTCGAACCTGTAGAAAATATCCTAAAACGCTTCGTTACAGGTGCGATGTCTTTTGGCTCAATTTCGCATGAAGCACACTCGACACTTGCTATTGCGATGAACCGCATCGGTGCGAAAAGTAATAGCGGCGAAGGCGGTGAAGATGAAATTCGCTATGCAAAAAAAGACAATGGCGATTGGGAACGCTCGGCAACCAAGCAAGTCGCTTCGGGGCGTTTCGGAGTCACGATAAATTACCTCACCAATGCCGAAGAACTTCAAATCAAAATGGCGCAAGGCGCGAAGCCTGGCGAAGGAGGGCAATTGCCTGGACATAAAGTAAATGACTGGATTGGACGAGTACGCCATTCCACACCAGGCGTGGGTTTGATTTCTCCCCCACCGCACCATGATATTTACTCTATTGAAGATTTAGCGCAGCTTATTTTCGATTTAAAAAATGCCAATCGCGAGGCGCGTATCAATGTAAAATTGGTGTCTAAAGCAGGCGTAGGTATCATCGCGTCGGGTGTAGCGAAGGCACATGCGGATGCCATCTTAATTTCAGGACATGATGGCGGAACGGGTGCGAGTCCTTGGAGTTCGATTCGTCATGCAGGGCTTCCGTGGGAATTGGGCTTAGCAGAAACGCATCAAACTTTGGTGAAAAACAAGCTCCGCGACCGCGTTCGCCTACAAACCGATGGACAAATCCGTACAGGCCGCGACCTCGCAATTGCCACCCTTTTAGGGGCAGAAGAATGGGGCGTAGCTACGGCTGCTTTGGTAGTGGAAGGCTGCATTATGATGCGTAAATGCCACATGAACACCTGTCCTGTCGGCATTGCTACACAAAATCCTGACTTGCGTAAACGCTTCACTGCCGATCCTGAACATGTCATCAATTTCTTCACCTATCTCGCCGAAGATATGCGCGAATATATGGCACAACTCGGCTTCCGAACGGTGGATGAAATGGTAGGTAAAGTGGAATTATTGCGCTTTAAAAAAGGCGTGAACTATTGGAAATACAAGCAATTGGATTTAAGTCCAATCCTCTATAAAGAACCTGTTGAAGAAGATGCGAAAGTCTATAAATCCATTGAGCAAGATCATGGATTAGAACAGGTGTTGGATTGGAAATTGATTAATAAAGCCCGTTCGGTCATTCAGCGTGGCAAGGGCGTAAGTGCAGACTTTAATATCCGTAATGTGGATAGAGCGACAGGCACGATGCTTTCCAATGAAGTGACTAAAAAATACGGTAGCGCAGGTTTGCCTGATGCTACGATTAAGTACCGCTTCCGAGGTTCGGCAGGGCAGAGTTTTGGGGCTTTTGGCGCGAAGGGCCTGGAATTTATCCTAGAAGGAGAATCGAATGACTACTTCGGTAAAGGGCTTTCAGGGGCGCGGCTAGTG
>JAHDCQ010000368.1 GCA_020629845.1 Saprospiraceae bacterium
GTGCGCTTTTGCTCACAAAGATAGCTTTTCATACTTTAAGCGCACAGTACTAAATAATCAATGGCTTCTAAAGTATTTCCCTCTGTAAATTTTTAGCTGGTAAGCAAGTGTGCCAAGTTGGATTGATAAGCGCGCAGCGATTGTTAAGCCCGAATTGCTTGACTTGGGCTTAACAATCGCTCCTTCGTCGCGCTTATCAATCCTAAATCAGCTAGATATTTACAGAGGGAAGTATTTGACCTTCTATTGGGTCAGACACTTTAGCCCGTCACTAAACAATATTTTTTTGTAAAATTTCAACAAAAACGTCTCAAATTCTATTTAGTTTTCTAAATTCGCAGCAGCGAAAAATTAAATGCTTAGCACTCTCTTTACCGATTACCAATAATTACTCTATAGTTTTTGATACTCTGATTGTCGCGCCTTGTAGAAGACTATCTCTAATACATATACTAACGTAAATAAACAAATTGCACGATTCTATTATATTGATTTCAGTATGATAGTAGGTTACATATTTTTGTTACTACTCGGTATAGAGTAAAAAGTAGAGGATAGAGAGACTTTTCCGATAAGCTTGCTAGATTATTATTGTCTCACTACTTAATATCCCTCTACCAAATACCCTCTGCCCGCATAGTAACATATTTTTCACACTATAAAACATCCAAATTGAGATGAAACGTACCTTGACTGTACTACTACCGTTAGTATTAATCGGTGGTTTAGCTTACTTTTACTTAAGCCCCAAAACGGCTAATGACAACTTTAAGAAAAAATACACCAAACAGCAGCGCATCGAGCAAGCCTTTGCTCAAGAATTTGACAAAACGCGTGACCTTAGCACGAATACTATTCCAAGCGAACGCCTCGCAGCAGCTCGACAAGTAGCTCAACAACGACTTGCCGCTCCGATTCCAGGTATCACTTGGGAAGAACGCGGGCCAAGCAATGTAGGTGGTCGGACACGTACTATGCTATTCGATGCTAATGATGCAACTGGCAGAACGGTTTTTGCAGGTAGTGTGGGTGGTGGACTTTGGAAAACTACCGACATCACGGCAGGCACTCCGAATTGGACAACTATTGATGACTTTTGGGCAAATATTGCGGTTACTGCTATTGCTCAAGATCCGAATTCACCAAATACCATCTACGTAGGTACAGGGGAAGGTTGGTACAATGCCGATGCCATTCGTGGAAATGGTATTTGGAAATCAACTGATGGCGGTAACAACTTTACGCAACTCGGCTCTACAGTAGGTACATTCCGCTATGTCAATAAAATGGTAGTTGGTGCTTCGGGCGTAGTCTTAGCCTCTATTCGAGCGAATAATGGTGGTAGTGGTGGTGTCTATCGCTCTACGGATGGTGGTGCTACTTGGACACGCACACTTTCATCAACTGGTACTTCTATAAGCGCAGACATTGAAGTGGCAGCGAATGGAGACATTTATGCCTCTATGGGCTTTGCCTTTACCTATAGTGATGGAATTTATCGCTCTACAGATAATGGCGCGACTTGGACTAGAGTATACGATGCTACTACCAATGGTGAAGGTAGAATTGATCTTGCCTGCGCGCCTTCGGATGCCAATACCGTATATGCTTTAATGGAAGTAGGCGGTGGCACAGAAATAAGAAAAACAACCAATAACGGCGGCTCTTGGACAACACTCGCACAACCTACATGGGATGAAGGAATCAACTGGACACGCGGACAAGAGTGGTACGACTTGGCAATAGCCGTAGACCCTAACGACGCTAACACGCTCATGATTGGAGGTATTGATCTTTTCAAATCCACGAATGGCGGAAACTCTTGGACACAGGTCTCGAAGTGGTACACGGGTACTTCGCGTCCTTATGTACATGCCGACCAGCATTTTATTCTTTATCGCAATAGCAATGATATACTATTCGGAAATGATGGTGGAGTATTTAGAAGTACGAATGGAGGAACCGCCTTTTCTACCAAAAGCATCAACTATAATGTAACACAATTCTATGCTTGTGCTACGTCTAATGAAGCGGGTGCAACACGCTTTTTAGCAGGTTCGCAAGATAATGGCTCGCATCGCTATCTTAATACGGGTATCAATGCCACTACGGAAGTAACGGGTGGTGACGGTGCATTTTGCCATATTGACCAAGACAATCCGAATATTCAAATTACCTCCTACGTCTATAATTACTACTGGATTACGAGCAATGCTTGGGGCGGACGTTCTACTATAAATTTAAATGGCAATGGTCGCTTCATCAATCCTACGGATTATGATAGCGATGCGAATATTTTGTATTGTGCGGATGCCTCTAACACCTATGCCTATATCAGAAATGTAGGAAGTGGGAATAATACAGGAACTACTACAGTTGCTACCTTTGGGGGTCAAATTTCAGCAGTAACGGCTTCTCCGAATACCAACAATCGAGTATTCTTTGGTATTGACAATGGCAATATCGTTCGGGTAGAAAACGCCAATACGAATAGCCCAACGGCTACTCTAATTGGTAGTACAGGCAATGGCTTCCCAGGTGGCTATGTATCGAGTGTAGCGGTGCAAAGGGGCAATGATAATCACCTCTTAGTGACATTCAGCAACTATGGTGCAAATAGTGTTTGGGAAACTACAAACGGTGGTGGTTCTTGGACAAGCGTAGAAGGTAATTTACCTGATATGCCTGTACGCTGGGCAGAGTTTAACCCTAACAATCCTGATCAAGCATTATTAGCTACCGAACTGGGCGTATGGACGACTACTGACCTGAATGGTGGAAGTACTGACTGGGGACCTTCCAACGCACAGCTTGCTAATGTGCGTACCGATATGCTCCAATTCCGTTCTTCTGATAATTTCTTGATTGCAGCAACACACGGACGTGGACTATTTAGCACTACTGACTTTCAAGCAGTACCTACGGTCAATTTCCTCTGCTCTAGTGTAGGCACGCTTAATGTGACTGGTACTACCGTTGATATTACAGGCATTCAAGTTCAAAATAATGGTGCAGGTGCATCTGCAGGTACGGCGCAAATTGGCTTCTACTTATCCCTCGACCCCACCATCACTACTGCTGATTTATTGATTGGGACTGATGCCATTCCTGTACTAGCGGCAGGAGGAACGAGTACGCACAGTCTCAACGTGGATGTATCTACGCTGGGCTTACCAGCAGGTACTTATTATATAGGCTACATTATTGATTACTCAGGACAAGAACCAGAAGTAGATGAAACAGATAATGCATGTGGCTGGCCGAACCCTACCGTTACGATTGCTTGTAGTTCTCTGATGGGTGACTGCCTTGGTAATAGCTCGTTTAGTGAAAGTACAGTAGGACAAAGCGATAACTATAACAACTATAATGGTGCACAATATGGAACAGGCTATTCAGGCCCTGAAGATTTATATGAATTTACTACACCAGGCGGTGCTGTAACAATTACCATGAGTGGGCTTACAGCGGATTTGGATTTAATCTTAATGAGTGATTGCGATGTAAATTCTACCTTCTATGCAGAAAGTGTAAATGCAGGCACAAACAATGAAACCATTACTATCACATTAGCCGCAGGTACATACTACATCTATATTGATGGTTGGGGTGGAGCTTCTAGTGATTATCAATTGGATATTAACTGTGCAGGTGTGAGTGTGCGTCCGAAAGTTTACTTACAAGGGCCGCTAAGCGGCACTACTATGGATGATGGCTTACGCATATCGAACCTAGTACCAAGCACCAACCCTTATGGCACAAGCATGAATGAGAGTCTTATCTCTTCGCTACTATCAGGTACTGGCAATGATGCGATAGTGGATTGGGTAGAAGTAGAATTGCGCGATGCCAGCGATAATACCCTAGTTGTAGCGACGCGTTCCGCACTCCTACAGCGCGATGGTGATGTGGTGGATGTAGATGGCTCTTCTGCTGTAAAATTCGTAGGTGTAGCGGCAGGGAACTACTATGTGGCCGTAAAGCACCGCAACCACCTCAGCGTGATGACAAATACGACAGTAACATTGAACTAATTGTGACATAACAAACATAGTAAAGGGGCTGCGTTTTTATACGCAGACCCCTTTGTTTTAAAAAATTTCCCTCTGTAAATTTCTAGCTGACGGTTTGGGTTGCCATAGTTTAATCTTTTTTTTCGTCCACAGAATTTGTAGGAGAAATATCCTTTTTCAGACCCTCAATAAAAGTCTTGAACTCTTGCAAGGAAGCTTTCAAACGCTGTACCGAAGGGTCTATCATCTGGTGCGTATCGTCATTATTTATCCAACTAAGGGACGAGAAAAAAAATAAACTACGCATCTGAGTTGGTCTTTTTCCCTTCTTCTGCGTTATGAAAATCCTTATGTAGCGTAGGCTATACGCGGTTTTCATGCCTTGAAGAAGAAAAAAACACCTACCTCATTTTGCGTAGTTTATTTTTTTTCTCGTCCCTAATTATACATCACATCCTCTGCAAAAATTTCATGCCGTCTGAATATCAATTCCAATCGGTCAGTATCGGAGAGTTTATCTTTTAGAAACTCCTGCTCTACTTTTGCAATCTGTTTACCAATCTGAATATTATCTTCTTCTACTGAAAACATAATGCTGTGCTATTTTGAAAAAGGGCAACGACATCCCCGAAGGAACGCCGCGCCCTGTATAACCCCAAAAAACCAAATTCTTTAGCTTTTGTTGCTCGCGTAACTCTCCAATAGTCTTATTTATGTCAAGCAACTGTTGTG
>JAHDCQ010000369.1 GCA_020629845.1 Saprospiraceae bacterium
TTTTAAAATCTGCGTCGTCCTAACCGTCTACACTCTACCGCCCTTCGTCTAAAAAAACCGATACTTCCTCGCTAAGGCTCAACCAAAACATACTAGGATTGTAGTAGTAAGGTACATTCCAAAAACAGATAAGACGATACATCAAAAATGGGCAACTCAAATTTTACGTGGCTACTAAAAATGGCGTGGCGCGATAGCCGTCGCAATCGGGGCAAATTATTGCTTTTTATCTCTTCCATCGTGGTAGGGATTGCAGCTTTGGTCGCCATAAATTCCTTTAGTAGCAATCTGCAAAAAGACATCAATAACGAGTCAAAATCGCTATTAGCAGCCGATTTAGTAGTAGATGGCAATAATCCTCCAACGGACTCGCTCGAATTGGCATTTGATGCTCTTGGTGCAACGGAACGTGCAGAAGCCAAGAACTTTTTGTCCTTTGTCTTTTTCCCAAAAAACAAGCAATCACGCATGGCGCAAGTGAAGGCATTGGAAGGCGATTATCCCTTCTATGGCACCTTGCTCACAACTCCTGCGGATGCTGCCCAAACCTACCGCAATGGCAAAAAAGCCCTCGTCGAAAACTCCATTATGGTGCAGTTTGGTTTAGAACCAGGCGATACGGTACGGGTAGGAAATGCAGAATTTGAGATTGCAGGTCAAATAGAAGGTGCGCCCGGACGCTCGGCTATGGCGGGTGCATTTGCCCCGCTTGTATTTATCCCGATGGACTATATAGAAGACACCAAATTGATGCAATTCGGTAGCCGCGTAGAGTATCAATATTACTTCAAATTTGAAGAGGAAACTGATGTAGACATTCTAGCCGAAACCTTACTGGAACCTGTCACGGACACTCTTACCTATCGCTACGATACCGTCAAAGAACGCAAGGAAGAATACAGCCAAGTCTTCGGTATTTTAGGCAATTTCTTGAATTTAGTGGGGTTCATCGCGTTGCTGTTGGGCTGCATAGGTGTGGCGAGTTCGGTACATATTTATATAAAAGACAAATTATCTTCGGTAGCTGTGCTGCGCTGTCTAGGGGCAAGTGGGCAACAGGCATTTCTAATTTTTCTCATCCAAATAGCCGCGATGGGACTAATAGGTGCGATAGCTGGAGCAGTTATTGGTAGTCTTTTGCAAGTAGTATTGCCGCTTGTGTTGCAAGATTTTTTACCCCTTCAAAATGTCAGTACTGATCTGTCTTGGAGGGCAATCGCTCAAGGGATTATCACAGGTTTGGGCATTGCAGTTTTGTTTGCGCTATTACCATTATTAAGCATTCGCAAAATATCACCGCTACGCTCCTTACGTGCCTCGTTCAATAAGGACGTGCAAGGCACTGACCCCCTTGCGATTTTGGTCTATGTACTCATTTTATTATTTATAGTTGGTTTCACGATGACGCAGGTGGGCATTCATTGGGAAGCGCTGTTTTTCCCGCTTTTCATAGCCATGGGGTTCTTGGCACTCACAGGCATGGCATGGCTGCTGATGTGGGTAGTAAAACGCTTTTTTCCGCGCAAATGGAGTTATGTATGGCGGCAAAGCATTGCCAATTTATATCGCCCTAATAATCAAACTTTGATTTTGATGATAGCCATCGGGCTAGGCACGACTTTGATTTCGACGATGTTTTTCTCTAGAGAAATGCTCTTACAGCAAGTCTCCTTATCTAGTGGGCCAGACCGACCGAATATGCTGCTATTTGATATTCAAGGCTCACAGTTGGAGGGTGTATCAGAAATTGCCAATAAATATGATATTCCAATCCTAGAAGAAGTCCCAATCGTGACGATGCGTATACAGGGTTTGGGCGATTCGAGCCGCACAGAATACTTAAAAGATACCACTACGGATGTTTCAAGGCGGTCGCTCTTGCGTGAATATCGAGCGACTTATCGGAATGAACTTTCAGAAACGGAAACAATCGTAGATGGCGTTTGGCATGGCGACAAAGCGGATAGCGACACGGTCTTCATTTCCCTAGAAAAAGGCTTGGCAGAACGGCTAGAAGTAGGTATAGGCGACCCTGTTACTTTTGATGTGCAAGGATTTCCAATAGAAACCGTAGTGAGTAGCACACGTGAGGTAGATTTTACGCAGTTTCAGACGAATTTCTTTGTTGTGTTTCCAGAAGGCGTACTAGAAGAAGCTCCCAAATTCCATGTGATGCTCATGCGGGCAGATTCTGCACAACAATCAGGACTCTTTCAGCGCGATTTGACAACAAACTACGCCAATATCTCGATGATAGACTTGCAGCAAGTCCTAAAAACAGTGGATAACGTCCTCAGCAAAGTCTCTTTTGTGGTGCGTTTTATGGCACTCTTTAGCATACTTACAGGCTTGATTGTGCTGATTAGCTCGGTCGTATTAAGCAAATATCAGCGCATACAAGAAAGCGTATTGTTGCGTACCATAGGGGCAAATAGGCGGCAAATTCTCTGGATTAATGCACTAGAATATTTTATGCTCGGTACATTGGCAGCACTAACAGGCATTTTGCTGTCTATTTTAGGGAGTTTCTTATTGGCTAAATTTGTATTTGAAATGCCTTTTGCACCCAATTGGCTCATTCCAATTGGCGTATTCTTAGGTATTGGCATCCTCACCGTAGTTATTGGACTGATGAATAGTCGTGAGATATTGGTGAAGCCACCTTTGGAGGTGTTGCGGAAGGAGGTGTAGTCTTACTGGTAGACATTTTGAAGAAAATTGACTTTCGACCTTATTTCTTTTAGTGGAAAAAGTGATAAAAAAGCGTTAAAAATACTACACTGTTTGAGCTAAAATGAGTTTAAAAATAAACTCCGACAGCAAATTAGCAGATGATATTGGATTGCAAAACAGTTCATTAAGCGAGTTTGTAGGATTTAGCTTTTTTGTCGCTTTTGGAGCGTTAAGAAAGAAATTAAGTCTTGATTTTTTTGGTTCGTTTTTTTATCAAGAAAAAAATGAACATGTCCCTTTTGCAAAATATCCACTAGTAAAAGGTGTAATGAAATTGTTTATCTAACAGTTGAATTAGACCTACAAAACCGATAAATTGCAAGGGCAAAAGAAATATAAATGAACAAAACCTTCATCATAGACACTTTAAAGGCAAACAAAACGGCTTTAAAGCGACAGTTTTATATCAAAAAAATAGGCTTATTTGGTAGCTATGCTCAAAACAAGGCTTCTAAAGATAGTGATATTGATTTGGTCTATACGCTAGTGGAAGGTAAACGTTTGGGCTTTCTAGAGGTATTTGAATTGGAAGAATTTATGCGAAAAATATTACAAAATAAGTCTATTGACTTAGTCAATCGGCAATATATGAATCCACTCATTGCGGAGGAGGCAACTAAAACTGTTGTTTATGTATGAACAAATTGCCGAACATTTAGCTTTGCTTGATTCCAAGGAAAATCATGATATTATCCTCTTAAGTTGCTAAATTGCACTATGCAAACAGAAATCATCCCGCAGCTCTTCCGAAGCGAGTATAGTAAATTGGTCGCAGTGCTTTGTAAGACATTTGGTATGTCTAATATCCAATTGGCAGAAGACATTGTGAGTGATACCTTCCTATTAGCAGCCGAAAACTGGAAAATGCACGGGCTACCTGACAACCAAACCGCATGGCTATACAAAGTAGCCAAAAACAAAACCCGCGACTACCTCCGCCGCGAAAAAGTGCGGGTAGAAAAAGTAGAACCCAACTACAAACGCGCACAAGACAGCAGCTACGAACTGGATATTGACTTAAGCGAACAAAACATCAGCGATAGCCAATTGCGGATGCTGTTTGCCGTCTGTCATCCTATTTTGAAGCCAGAAGCACAGATTATACTCGCGCTGCGTATCCTATGTGGATTTGGGATTGATGAAATTGCTTCCGCGATGCTTTCCAACAAAGAAACCATCAATAAGCGACTTTATCGAGCAAAAACAAGCTTGCGCGAGAAGAATGTTCAACTCGAATTTCCTGAACCAGACGCTATTGCAAGCCGACTAGATACCGTACTTACCACCATTTATTTACTTTTCAGCGAGGGCTATTATTCGGTAAGTCAAGAAACGAAATTGCGAAAGGATTTTTGTCTGGAAGCAATGCGACTGAACCTCTTATTAATCCAAAACCAAAGCACTAATCTGCCCAAAGTAAATGCCTTACTCTCGCTTATGTGTTTCCATGCCTCCCGCTTTGAGGCGCGCTATGACGATAGTGGCGAATTTGTACTCTACGAAGATCAAGACCGCAGTCTTTGGAATCAAGCATTGGTAGAGCGCGGCGAGTTTTACCTCAATCAATCCTCTACGGGGGAGCAATTGAGCAAATATCACTTAGAGGCAGCTATAGCATTTTGGCATACGCAAGAGGGAGACGAGGAAAAATGGGAAAATATCTTACAGCTCTACAATTATCTATTGCAAGTCGAATACTCGCCCATTGCCGCGCTGAATAGAACCTATGCCCTCGCCAAAGCGAACAGTACCGAACAAGCCCTGCAAGAGGCTCTAAAATTGGACTTAGATAAGCATCACCTCTACCATTGCCTTTTAGCCGAGTTGTATGCAGAAGACAATACTACAAAGCGCAAGATGCATCTTGAAAAAGCACTTGATTTATGCAAATCGGAGCAAGAAAAGAAGGTGATTTTGAAGAAGTTGGAAGTCTCATAAGCGGTAGATGTTGTCATAGGTGCAAATGCTTCGACTAAGACTCATTTCAGACTAATGATAAT
>JAHDCQ010000370.1 GCA_020629845.1 Saprospiraceae bacterium
TTTGATAATACAAAGGTATCCAGCCTCACTCTATAGCACATTATCCATTTTACTGGAAAACTTATCCCGTTTACTGAAACAACATCCACGATTGGCGAGAAACCTTCACAAAGGAGCTTGGTATAAACTGGTCGTTAAGGGAACTTGTAAAATATAACCTACCAATTTTACTTGCTCTTTTTCCTTTATGCTGCGTTAAAAAGCCTCGACAGAACCAGCTATGCCTACGTTTTTTGCCTTGCTTAAAGAAAAAATAGCTTCGCAAAATTTGGTAGCTTATTTTCTACAAATTCCCTAACTCGCCCCAAGCGTTTCCAAGTAAAATTTTTAAACTTTGGGCTAATCTGCAATTAGGGCGGTGTTGCCTCCTCCAACAATTCCAGCATCTAAACGATAACGCGGTAAATGACCAATTAACTGCAAAGCAATTCCTAATTGACCTTCTTTATGCCCGCACAAGGCTTTTTTTTAAAAGGCTTTCTGTACTTTTGTATTGCAAAATATTATTTCTATCGTGCAAGTTCGAGCTTTTTGAAAGCCAATACGTTATCCTCATTTCAAAGATGCCAAATTAAAAATTCATACCGTGACTAACTACTATCGTTTTGAACGTCAAATCATATTTAAAGACTGATAGAAGGAGTCGTCTAAAATAAATTTATCATGGAAGCATACATTTATGATGCCATCAGAACAGTAAGAGGGAAAGGAAATAGAAAGGGGGCTTTAATTGGAATTACGCCTACTGAATTGGCAACACAAACACTTACCAACTTAAAAGAGAAGCACGACTTGGATACCACTCAAGTAGAAGATGTAATTTTAGGCTGCGTCGGTCAAGTGAAGGATCAGGCTGCGAATATTGCAAAGTCAGCAGCTCAACATTCGCAATATGGCGATCATCTGTGTGGTGTAACGCTTAACCGCTTTTGTGGCTCAGGTTTAGAATCCGTAAACCAAGCAGCAGCTTATGTCAAGGCTGGTTTTCGAGAACTCATAGTAGCAGGCGGTGTAGAAAGTATGTCCAGAGTAAAGATGGGCGCTGATGGTGGCGGTATGTTTATGGATCCTGCCCTTTCCATTCCAGGGCATATCGTTCCACAAGGCATTTCTGCCGATCTTATTGCCTCTAAATATGGCTATTCTCGCAATGATGTAGATTCCTTTGCTTACACTTCTCAAATGCGCGCAACCGAAGCAGAGCAAGCAGGTCGGTTCAAATCCAGAATTGCTGTAAAAGATATTAATGGCTTGGAGGTATTGGATACCGATGAAAACATCCGTTCTTCGACTACCGTAGATGGCTTAGGAAATTTGAATCCCTCTTTTGAAATGATGGGTAAAATGGCAGGATTTAATGCCATTGCCATTGACCGCTATCCTGAAGTAGAAGCAATTGAGCATGTCCATCATGCAGGAAATTCTTCTGCTATTGTAGATGGTGCTGCCATTGCGCTAGTGGGGAGCAAAGCGGCTGGAGAAAAAATAGGCCTGAAACCTCGATTCAAAATTCGTGCAGCAGCTATTCATGGAACAGACCCGACTATCATGCTTACAGGAATCGGGCCTGCTTCGCACAAAG
The DNA here is from genome assembly GCA_020629845.1 of Saprospiraceae bacterium. Taxonomy (GTDB): domain Bacteria; phylum Bacteroidota; class Bacteroidia; order Chitinophagales; family Saprospiraceae; genus JAAUTG01. The sequence continues at coordinate 1,583 of JAHDCQ010000370.1, forward strand.
CCTTGAAGCAGGCAGGTATGAAGCCTTCTGATATAGACCTTTATGAAATCAATGAAGCATTTGCAGCCGTAGTCATCAAGGCAATGGATGATATTGGAGTAGACCACTCTAAAGTCAATGTGAATGGTGGCGCAATTGCCCTAGGACATCCACTAGGTGCTACGGGCTGTATGCTCACAGGCACGCTGATGGATGAGTTGGAGCGACGAAATTTGAGTACAGGACTTATCACGCTCTGTATTGGTGGCGGCATGGGAATCGCTACGATTATTGAGCGCGTATAGAGTTTCCAATTTTGAATTTTGAATCCTGACTTTTGAATGATTTTATTTTTCGTTTGAAATTCAAAATTCAAAATTCTCCATTCAAAACTATTTCAAAGAAAAATGCAAAATATAAAAAACGACTTATTTGAATTCATGCTAGGCAGCGATGACATCGCTATTATGACTATCAATCAGGTGAATAATCCGACGAATTTATTTAGCACGGAGTTCATCGAGGCCTACTTAGAGCTTGCCCATCAAGTTATCAAAAATGAAGATATAAAAGGCATGATTGTGACTTCTGGTAGAAGCATGTTTATGCCAGGTGCAGATTTGCGAGAACTGAATAAAATGGGAACAAATCCCGCCGAGCAACTGGAGGTTTTATTGAAAATGCACCAAAATTTCAGAGCAATTGAAACAAGTGGAAAGCCATTTGTAGCTGCCATCAATGGTACGGCTATGGGCGGTGGTTTAGAATTATGTCTGGCTTGCCATCACCGTATTGTTTTGAATAATCCAAAAATAAAACTGGGACTACCTGAATCAAAAGTAGGACTATTGCCTGGAGGAGGAGGTGTCGTAAAAACACCTTATTTATTAGGCATGCAAAATGCAATGATGTACCTATTGCAAGGTAAGGAAGTGCGCCCACAGCAAGCAGTAAAAGATGGATTAGTGAATGAGCTTGCGGATTCACCAGAAGAACTAATCGCTAAAGCTAAAGAGTGGATTTTGAACAATCCGAAGCCCGTGCAGCCGTGGGATAATAAGAAGCACAAAATGCCAGGCGGCAGCTTCTGGTCGCCAAGCGGAGCGCAGACGATGATAGGTGCAGCGGGTAATGTTTCCAAAATGACACATGGCAATTATCCAGCTCAAAATTACATTTTAAAGGTATTGCACGATGGCCTACAAGTACCTATTGACAGAGCTTTAGAAATAGAAGCGCGCTACTTCACAAAGCTAACAACACTCAAGGAAACCAAGAACATGATCCGTACAGGTTTCTTGGGTATGCAAGCTGCTAAAAAAGGCAAAGCTAGACCAAAGAGCGAACCTAAATACGAAGTAAAAAAATTGGGTGTCCTCGGCGCGGGCATGATGGGGGCAGGTATTGCTTATGTTTCTGCCAAAGCAGGTATGGAAGTAGTGCTGAAAGATATTTCCGTAGCAAATGCAGAGAAAGGCAAGGCGTATTCCACGATGCTTTTGGATAAAAGAATTGCCAAAGGACGTTCGACAGAAGAAAAAAAGCAAGCACTACTGAGCAAAATCACAGCAACGGATGACCCGAATGCTATGGCGGGTTGTGATTTAGTGATTGAAGCAGTTTTTGAAGACCCAAAACTGAAAGACACGGTAACGAAGCAAACAGAAGCCGTACTTGATGCAGATAAAATCTATGCATCCAATACCTCGACTATTCCAATCACCTTATTGGCGAAGTCATCGGAGCGTCCTGAAAATTTCATCGGTATTCATTTCTTCTCGCCTGTTGATAAAATGCCCCTGGTAGAAATTATTGTGGGTAAAAAATCATCTCCAAAGTCCATCGCAGCAGCAGTGGATTATACCGTTGCCATTGGTAAAATTCCTATCGTAGTGAATGATAGCCGAGGCTTTTTCACCTCCCGATGTTTCGGAACTTTCGTAAATGAAGGCATGTACCTCTTAGAAGAAGGTGTGCCAGCCGCGATGATTGAAAATATTGCGAAGAAAAAAGGGATGCCTGTAGGCCCATTGGCAGTACATGATGAAGTGACGCTCACGCTAAGTAAGCACGTGATGGAGTCTGACCCACGTTTGGAAATAAATGAGGATTTAAAACGTGCTTATAAAATCGTAACGAGGCTGATTGATAAGGGCAGAACCTCCAAAAAAGATGGCGCAGGTTTCTACGACTATCCAAAAGGAGCAAAGAAAAGACTCTGGAAAGGGTTGGCAGAAATGTACAACCCTAACTTGGAGGCTTTGGACGAAGCTACCATCGGAAATAGACTGATGCACCGCCAAGCCTTGGAAAGTTATCGTTGTTTGGATGAGGGCGTTCTGAATGCTGTAATAGATGGCGATATAGGTTCTGTACTAGGTTGGGGTTTCCCAATTTATACAGGTGGCTCGCTTTCCTATATTGATTTTATTGGAGTAGCGCAATTTGTGGCAGATTGTGATGCCTTCAAAGAAAAATTTGGCGAACGCTGGACAGTACCTGCAAGTTTGAGAGCATTGGCAGCAGCAGGAACATCCGTTCATCATTTCAAAAAGCAGACCCTAACGGCTGCTGAAATTAAAAAAATGAAAGAAGTGGATTTGGTTGCCCTCGCTAACAAAATGGGTATTTCTGCTAGTGTAGATGACCTGAAAGCAGATACACTAAAAAAGGTGTTGGCCAAATTGGAAGCTTAAAAAATGAGTGATGCATAAGTCTTGTGTAGAGCATGTTTGGAATTTTTTCAAACATGCTCTAATTAGCTTTTGTCTTATACCAAGCAAGATATGCCCCGAATTTCCTATTTCTTGAACTTTTTAGACCAATAATTGAGTAGCAAAGTATAACATTTTGCACCAGTTCCATTTTGAGGAGAAATCACTCAAAACATACAAACAAGTCAAAAATCATGGAAGAAAGCCGCGAAACATTAGGTGGGTTTCTTTAATGTCGTACGACGACAATGGGAGCTTTAACATGCCACATCTGAAAACAATTTCAACTTAGGGAGTCGGCAAAAAAATAGGCGCAAGCGTTTGATGACCAAATACTTGCGCCTTAATAGCGGAAGAAGAGGGATTCGAACCCCCGGTGGGCGTTAACCCACGCCGGTTTTCAAGACCGGTGCATTAAACCAGCTCTGCCATTCTTCCTGATTTA
>JAHDCQ010000371.1 GCA_020629845.1 Saprospiraceae bacterium
TCATCTCCTCCGAGTCCGACCAATTCTTTTCGCGCACCGCACTCATGTACATCTACATGGGACACATGCGCCTAGAAGACACACAACCTTACGAAGAATGGTTTTGGGAGAAAAATCGAATCGAACGTCTAAACGCGCATGTGAATCGCGTAGATTTTCAAGATAAACAACTCTATTTTGATAGTGGTAAGCCTCTGCGTTATGATAAATTGGTATTGGCTGTTGGTTCAGAGCCTAATAAGTTTGGTTGGCCAGGTCAAGACCTAAACGGCGTAGGTGGACTATACACCTTACAGGACTTAGAGCGTATGGAGGAATACAGCGAGGGACTCGAACGCGCTGTGATTGTAGGTGGTGGCTTGATAGGCATAGAAATGGCAGAGATGTTTCATTCACGGCACATTCCTGTGACTTTTTTGGTGCGTGAAACGAGTTTTTGGAATGGCGTAATGCCACCCGAAGAATCGGCAATGATAAACCGCCACATCCGAGAACATGGCTTTGACTTACGCCTAGAAACCGAACTGAAAGAAATTGTAGATGATGGAACAGGCAAAGCAAACGCAGTAATTACCAATAAAGGCGAACGTATCAAATGCGGCTTTGTCGGACTGACGGCAGGTGTGCATCCAAATATTGCTTTCCTAAAAGATACAGAATTGGAAACAGGGCGTGGAATTTTAGTTAATGAACAACTAGAAACGAACATCCCTGATGTTTATGCCATAGGTGATTGTGCAGAACAACGCAACCCACTACCAGGACGGCGCGGTGTGGAAGCAATTTGGTACACCGGACGCATGTCGGGCGAGGTTTGTGCTTATAATATTTGCAATAAACCTGTCAGTTATGATCCTGGCATCTGGTTCAATTCGGCTAAATTCCTAGACATCGAATACCAAGTTTATGGTGATATGCCCGCCAAATTGCCCGACACACAAGAAACGATTTATTGGGAACACGCAGACGGCAAAAAAAGCATCCGTATCAATTTTGATAAAATAGCGATGGTCGTCACGGGCTTCAATCTTATGGGCGTACGTTATCGGCATGAGGTGTGCGAGCAGTGGTTGGCACAAAACACGCATATCGAAGAAGTGCTAGAACACTTAGGACTTGCCAATTTTGACCCAGAATTTTACAAGGAATACGAAGCAGAAGTTGTGAAAATTTATAATAAAAAAATGGGTAAAAATCTTCAAGTCAAGCAAAAGCGTGGACTAAACGCAGTTACCCAGTTTTTGAAAAAAGCCCGTTTTAGAATGGGAAAATTTGAGCAGGTATAAATTTCTCTTTAAACCATATAAGGCATATAAGAACATATAAGTCCTTCTTTCTTATATGCCCTTACATGCCTTATATGGTTCAATAAAAAGCAAAATGCAAAAAATAGGCATCGGTTTATTCATCATCGCCCTCACCATATTCACTGCTTCCCTCGGCTTGAGCAAACACAAACTCACAGCCGAAAATCTAAGCACCAATAACGAATACCACCAATCGGAGATACTCGCCCAAGCTCAAAGCGCGGGACTGCTAGATAAAGAATACAATTCCAACATTGCCTTTATATCCGCCTATAAAAAAGTACTGAAATCCGCACAAGCATCCATTAAAGAAAAAGCAGATGTTGCGATTCCAGAAGGCATCGGCGAATGGGACTACAGACTGCAAGATTGGGCAATAAAAGACTATATCAACAATAGCGTAACAGCCACTAGCTATGGCTTAGTCCCCGAAAATCCCATGCTATTTCTCGCGCTTACATTTGGTTTAGCGATTCTAGGCGGTATCCTCTACGTCCTACCTATGTTCCGAGAAGTGGAAGGCATCAAGCACAACCAAATCTATCACAGTTCCATGACGCGCGGACTGACACTGACTTGGCGGACATTCTTCCTAGCAGCCACCATCGTAGGCGTACTCATTTACGGCTTTTTCTATATGAATGGCGATTACTTCTGGCCGCTCGTCACCGCAGCTATTGCGGGTTTGATAATTTTCCTAGTACTCCGCTACGAAAAACAAGGACAAAACAAGCCCCCAAAATCCGCTTCGCCCGAACTCACAGGTTGGTTGGGCATCCTCACAGGCGTTTATTTAATTGGCTTTTATATTCTACTCTATTGGTTGCCTCACTACATCACGAATTGGGTGGCAATGGTCAATCCAATTAGTAACTTTCTAAGTGGCAACGATGCAAGCCAATGGTTTTTGTACGGTTTCATGTACACCCTCATCGTCATTGTGATGGGCGTGCGGATGATTGCCAAATATCGCCACAACAACTACCAAATGGTGCGTACAGGCTCGGTGATGTTTTTCCAAACCGCCTTTGCTTTCCTGATACCAGAAATTCTAGTACGCCTCAATCAACCCTGGTTCGATTTCAAAAACATCTGGCCACTCGATTACGATTTCTTCTTCGATTGGAATATTAATCAACTCATCGAAAATGGGCAAAATGGTGGACTTGGTATCTTCATGCTCGTTTGGGGCATGGTGTTGACGCTTATCGGTGTACCACTATTTACCTACTTTTACGGGAAACGTTGGTACTGCTCTTGGGTCTGTGGTTGCGGTGGACTAGCCGAAACCCTCGGCGACCCATACCGCCAACTCTCCGACAAAAGCCTCCGCGCTTGGAAGTACGAACGCTACATCATACACGGCGTACTCGTAGCCGCAGTAGTGATGACGCTACTCGTCCTCTACACCTACTTCACAGGGCAACGACAGGTGCTATTCCTCAATAGCGATGTGGTGCGTTCTTGGTATGGCTTCCTCATTGGGGCGGGCTTTGCAGGCGTAGTTGGTACGGGCTTTTACCCACTCATGGGCAATCGAACGTGGTGTCGTTTTGGCTGTCCGTTGGCGGCTTATTTGGGCTTGGTGCAACGCTTCCAATCGCGCTTCCGCATCACTACCAATGGCGGACAGTGCATTTCTTGCGGCAATTGCTCCACCTACTGCGAAATGGGCATTGATGTCCGTGCCTACGCCCAAAAAGGACAGGATATTGTGCGCTCTAGCTGTGTGGGCTGTGGCGTGTGTGCGGCGGTTTGCCCGCGTGGCGTATTGCGCCTTGAAAATGGCGATGATGTGAGCGAGCGGACTACGCATTTGCGTACCATTCATGTGAGTGAGGATGCGGTGGGGATGTTGTATTAAGCATCGCAAGAAAAAGCAAATTCAGAGTACGCGTATTTATTCGATGATTTGCATAGGTTTTGTTATTTCGAACTAAAGATAAGGAGAAATGGGAATTTGGAAAATTCAAAGACTCGCCCTTCTTTTATCATTACTTGTTCAAAATTTCCTATTTTGAGGAAGAAAAAGAGTAAGTACTCAATGAGTGAATGAAAGAATTTTGAATGAGTGAATAATTCTAAATTAAGTAGCCAGACAAAAATAAGATGACAACTAATTGGCTGCTATTTTTTTCTGAATTGAGGTGCAAAAACTGGAGCCATGCCTACGCATAGTGATAGTTTTTGTAACGAAGAGTCAGGAAAAAAGAGTTCCCAATTAGTTGTTAGGTTATTTATATCTGACTACTTATATTCGCTCATTCAGTCATTCACAATTCACTCATTGAGTATTTAAGAAAAAGAAAAACAAACGTATGAAATACAATACACTTATTTACACTATCGTGCTTTGGGTGGTTGGCGTATTAGTAATTGGCTGTGCTGCACCAGAAGCACAAGAACAAGCAACTACTACAGACTCCACCGAACGTACTACCGATACTGCCCTACAAAAAACACCTGAATTTAAGTCCCTTTTCAATGGTAAAGACCTAGCAGGCTGGGTAGGCGACACCTCCTCCTACAAAGTAGTGGATGGTGAAATTACCGTGAACCTAGAAGGGGGCGAAATGGGCGGCAACAACCTTTATACTGCCGAAGAATACAGCGACTTTATCTTTCGCTTTGAGTTTCAACTCACGCCCGGCGCGAATAATGGCTTAGGCATCCACGCGCCCCTAGAAGGCGACGCGGCTTATGTAGGTAAGGAAATTCAAATATTAGATAATACAGCGGAAAAGTACGCCAATTTAGAAGCCTATCAATATCATGGGTCTGTCTATGGGGTTATTCCTGCCAAGCGGGGTGCGCTGAAACCTGTGGGCGAATGGAATAGCGAAGAAGTGACCGTACAAGGCTCGAAAATAAAAGTGGTACTCAATGGCACTACCATAGTAGACGGCGATATGCTGGAAGCCAGCAAAAACGGTACAATAGACGGCAAAGAACACCCTGGCTTGCAACGTACTCGTGGGCATATTGGTTTTCTTGGGCATGGCGACCCCTTGAAATTTAGAAATATTGAGCTTAAGGATTTGAGTAATTAGAATAGAGAGCAGAGACCGTCCTTTGGACTGAGAGAACAGAGAATTACAAGCATTTTTTATTTTCTCCTTAGTCGTTTTGGAAATATCTTGTCGCTCTTCCCTGCCGACGGCAGGCGGGTCTGTTCTACTAAGGGAGCAGGTAAAAAATAACCTACCCATTTGTCTTGTTCTTTTTACCAATTGCATCGTTGCTCATCAGTTACAGAACCAGCTATGCGCCTTCTTCGCGCCTTGCCATTGGAAAAAATAACGAATCCAAATTATGGGTAGGTTATTTTTTGCCTGCTCCCTAAATAGTTATTTTTAAAGATAACCCTCGTCGTCTTATGAAAATAAAAAATTTA
>JAHDCQ010000372.1 GCA_020629845.1 Saprospiraceae bacterium
GGTTGGGCGAGCATACTTAAATTGGCTATGCAACAAAGACATAGTGTTATTGATAAGTTTTTCACATTGCTCATTATGCTTGTTTTAGTCTAAGCCTGTCTTTTTAAGTGCTATTTTGCCAGACTGATTATCAAAAACCATTTGCTGTACCGTGATGCCCATCATCACTTTTTCATCTTGCAAAATAGCAAAACATTCTTCAAAATTGTTTGGCTTACTGCTATTTAGCAATATTTCTGCCCGTTCATATCGCCCACATGAAGTGTGTTGTAGTAGGCTATTAGCAGTCAAATTATTTTCTAATTGCTTGTAGTCATTCGTTACTACAATGAAATTGTTTGTGGCTGCTCTTGTTGCAAAGCGCGTAGGTGTTCTTTCTATTACGAGCATTTCATGGGCTTGAGTGCCTGATAACAATAATAGGCAATCGCTCACGATAGTAGTGGATTCTAGCTTTAATTTTGCTTGCTCAAAACTATTTGCAGTAGCCAAAACATCACGCAACAGAAACGATACAGGTGTAGCTATTTCTGGGCTATCATTGCTGGAAACAGCATTTAGTGTCAAGGAGAACTTTTGTGGTTTGATACCCGACAATGCACCGATAAAGCCAAACCAACCAACTGTCTTAAAAACAGTTTTCCCACCACTTTGGAAATCAAAGATTTTAGAATGCTTGCTCAACAAATTGTTATCTGTCCACCAATCTAGATTTCTAGCATGGATAATTTTGCCATTATGTTCAAAAGCAAAAGCAGTACAGCCTAAATAGAATTTTAAAATATCGTAGTAAAGATTAGCGATGAGTACTTGGTTCGCCGAAAATTTTGAAATGGATGCAATGAATTCTATTTCCTCCAAATAATCTCTGGAGATTATCACCTCTTTATACATGCCAATGCTTTCAAATATAAAATCTGCTCCTTCAAAATCATTTAAATAACATTGAAGCAAGTCATTGACCTCGTTTTTATAATCTACTAGAAATCCCCATCGCTCGTATGGAGGTAAATCAAGATTTACTATACATGTTTCCTTTTTCATATTCACTTTAGTTTACACAGATACAACCCCCATACATATAATCTTGATGATGAGTTCCGTGTTTGCCAAAGTATTGGAAGCAGCAGTCGTCTAGATTTTAATGCCGAAACTGAAAAAAGTAAAGGACTAAATAGCATATTATTCCGTAAATCATAAATTTCTTATTTTTTTATTCCAAAATAGCTTTCTTTGTTAAAATTTAGGAACAATCAACCGACAAGCGCACTAAAAAGAATATCATGAATTTAGTTTCAACGCAGCCTCCGCAAATGGAAACGGAAGCAAAGGAAATACAACGCATATTCCAGCTTCAAAAAGCGAATCAATATAATGTTGCTAATACCACCGTTTCGCAACGCGAAGCGAAATTGGATAAATTGCACAAAGCCGTTCTGAAATATCGCTCTCAAATCAAGGAGGCACTATTTAAGGACTATCGCAAACACCCCGATGAGGTGGATTTATCGGAAATTTATCCTGTGACGAGCGAGTTGAAACACGCCAAAAAACACTTGAATTCTTGGATGAAAGGCAAGCGCGTGGGTACGCCTTTGGCACTCATGGGTTCATCTTCTCGTATAAAGTATGAGCCAAAAGGTGTGGTCTTGATTATTTCTCCCTGGAATTTCCCCATCAATTTAACCTTCGGACCGCTCGTTGGTGCAATTGCTGCGGGTAATACCGTCATGATAAAACCTTCTGAAGCTACGCCTCATGCTTCCGCTTTGATGAAGCAAATCCTAGAGGAAATCTTCGATGAAAACGAAGTGGCTATCGTGGAAGGGGGCATTCCGACTTCTACGGAATTGCTGAAACTGCCCTTCAATCATATCTTCTTCACAGGTGCGCCAAGCATCGGGAAAATCGTGATGGCAGCAGCAGCAAAACACCTAACTTCGGTGACGCTAGAGCTAGGTGGTAAGTCACCAACTATCATTGATGAGAGCGCGGATATTAAAACCGCAGCGCACAGAATCGCTTGGGCGAAATACATGAACAATGGTCAAATTTGCATCGCGCCCGACTATGTTTTTGTGCATGAAAAAGTAAAAGATAAATTCGTAGCGGAATTCAAAAAGAATATGGCGGAATTTTACACCGAGGATGCTGCTACAGAGCCTTCTTATTGCCGCATTGTGAATACGCGCCACTACAAACGTGTAAAAAGCTACATAGACGATGCCGTAGCCAAAGGCGCGACCATAGAAGCAGGCGGGCAGCATGACGAAAGTCAGGATTTCATTGCGCCTACTTTGGCAACCAATGTACCGAAGGATTCTTTGCTAATGACGAAGGAAATTTTCGGGCCAGTGCTACCGCTTTTCACTTATACGAATGTGGATGAGGTAATTGAGGAAATTAATGCAGGTGAAAAACCTTTGGCACTCTATATTTACAGTAAAAAGCGAAGAAACATCAAGCATATTCTAGCGAATACACGGGCAGGCGGTACTTGTATCAATCATAATGCGGTGCATTTCTTCAATCCGAATTTACCTTTCGGAGGCTCGAATAATAGCGGTATCGGTAAAGGACATGGGCGACAGAGTTTTGAGACCTTCTCTAATGCACGTGCCGTATTCCAGCAGCATATTCCAAATGCATTGGATATGCTGTCGCCACCTTATAATAATTTCAAATCAAAACTGATTGATTTGACGGTGAAGTGGTTTTAGAGAATCGGCTTTCTGTATTAATGCCCAAGCCATATTCCGATATGACTTGGGCATTATTTTTACAAAATCTTCTTCTTCTTAGGCTTCGGTTTCTTCTTCCGTTTTTTGCGTTTAAACTTCACTTTTTTCACCTTTCCTAATTCCTTTTTTATCACTTTCCAATCCCTCGGCACACTCTCCTTTTGGTAGCGATTGACGGCTGTGATGGTATAGGTATAAATTTGATTTTCAATAGCTGTTTTATCCAAAAAAGAAGTCTTCTTACCTTGCTGATTCACCACGCCTACAATATTGCGGGGGTCGCTGATATTACCTACGCCTGTATCTTCAAAGCGATAGACGATATAGTAGTCAGGCGGCATCATGCCAAAACCTGCGGTAGAAACCAACTTATTTGTCTTCCATTGAATTTCTACACCAGTTGGTTTGCCTTTTATTTTCTTCAACTTCGGCGACACCACTTTGGGCGTTTTAATATCGTCAGGAATCATGACGGGCGGAATGGCGGGATAACGATAATAATTTGTCCGCAAGGAATCCACCAAGCCTAAGGGGTTTTTAATTATAGATTTTGCACTAAAGAAAATACTCCCCCGCGCATCCGCAAGTTTCCGATTGAGCTTAATTTGTCGAATCATCTCGGCAGGGTCTTGCCATGCTTCGGCTTTGGTTTCCCCTACTTTATAGGCAGCATGTCCCACTAGCAGCGTCTTATCGAATAGATTGCCTCGCCACCAATAGAGTAACTTCTCGTGGTCGGCTTGGGGGTGTCCGATATACCAATACAACTGCGGTGCTACGTAGTCAATATAGCCCTTATCGAGCCAGCCACGCACATCAGCATAGAGGTCGTCGTAGCTCGTGATGCCTGCTTGAGAGTCGGAACCAATCGGGTCGAGCGATTTATTGCGCCACACACCGAAAGGACTAATGCCAAACTTTACATAAGGCTTTTGTTTCTTAATGGCAATAGCCATAGACTCGACGAGTTGATCGTTATTGTTGCGTCGCCAATCCTCTACACTACCATATACTGCTCCGTATTGCTGAAATTGTGTACTATCTATAAATTCTTGTCCTTTCTTTCGATAAGGATAAAAATAGTCATCTAAGTGGATGCCGTCAATATCGTAGTTCTTTACGATCTCCTCTACCACTTGCACAATATGACGGCGCGCCTCAGGTACCCCTGGATTGATGTAGAATTTTTTATCATACTTCACCAACCAATCTCGATGCCTATTGAAAACATGCCAAAGCGATAGATTCATAGTATCTAAATTGGTGGTAGCACGATAGGGATTGAGCCACGCATGAAATTCCATCCCATGTTGGTGCGCTACTTCTATCATGTGCTGCATGGGATCGTAGAAGGGTTCTGGAGAACGCCCTTGCTGTCCTGTTAGGTATTTTGAAAATGGAACAAAACTGGAAGCATAAAGTGCATCTGCCGAGGGGCGCACCTGCACATATAGCGCATTGATGCCTGCTTTCTTGAGTTTTTCTACTAGCTTCCGCCATTGCTCCTTTTGTGCGATAGCAATAGGCGTTGGCCGCTTCGGATAGTCAATATTACTCACCGTTGCTACCCACGCGCCGCGTAGTTCTCGCTTTGGAGGTATATTATCACGATATTGTTGTGCTGATACTGATGATGTGCCTATAAACAATAGGAGCAGCATCAACAAGCTACTATTTTTTATAATTTTCATGCTTAACGAAGGTAGTAAATTAAGGTAAAGTATACTTTATGATGTATAATATTCATCCTAATTTCTAGACTACAAAAGACAAAACAAGCTACAATATATAAAAAAAGTAAATATTTATTGTTCTCTGGCAATTTTGCTGATGAATCAAGCCTAATTTTTGCAAAAGCTCGACCGTTCCATTAACTCATTTTACAAAAATCAGACTTGACCACCAAAATTATCAGAGAACGGTATTTA
>JAHDCQ010000373.1 GCA_020629845.1 Saprospiraceae bacterium
CTACAAAGTTAAATTTTATAGCCTAATCTCACGATGGGTAGTAAATAGCTACGTTATTACCTTATAAACGATTCATCTGCTAAGGATTGTGTACAAAATAAGTTCGTAATTTATACTGCTTCTTTTGTCCCTATTTTCACTTTGGAACTAGTCACTTATCTAGATAAACTCCTATTTCCAAAGCAAAAATAAGAACAAAACTAGCTACTCTAAATTTACGAACTTATTTCATACACAATCCTAACTTCCCGTTAGCTGATGAATTGTCTCTTTCGTTATCAAGCATTTTAACTTAGAAGCTGATAGGAAATCAGCGTCTAAACCGTATTAAGTTGACGACATTCGACTTTGGTTCGCCTGTCGGCTAAGTTACGTTTTTCATCAAGTATTTGCAACATCATCACAAGAGCAAGCCGAGGCATTAGCAAGCGCATTTTAACGGAAAAAGCCGCTTTACATGCTTTTTGCATCGTACTGTTGTACTTTTTATGATACTTTTAGTAAGTGTTACCGTCTTTAACAGTAGGAGAAGGCAAAACAACTTACCTTCTTAGGATCAAATCTTAAGCGGATAATATCAAATAGTAACAAAACATGAATTCCAACCCACTTTTTACAACAGATAGGGATAGAAATGATTTTTTTATAGCATTACTGGTGCTTTTATTCTTTGGCTGGCTGATGTATTGGCTAGGCTTCCGTAATAATACAGTAGCTGACCTTACTAAAGAGACTGCTGCTTTGGTGAGTACGGACGCGACAGATGAATATGCTTTTTTGAATAGAGATGAGGAGGAAGCAAACATGGTAGTGAAAGATAGAAAAATAATAGAAGATGACGAAGTGCGTGTCGTGAATGATACGATGAATAAGATTATTAAGTTCGTGGATACCGACAAAGACGGTGTAGCGGATAAGCGTGATGAGTGCCCAACGGTGGCAGGGCCGCGCATTAATAATGGCTGTCCAATGGACTCGGACGGCGACGGCGTGACGGATGACAGGGATGAGTGCCCGCAACTAAAGGGTGTGGCGGGGAATAAAGGTTGTCCATCGGATAAGGATAATGATGGTATTTATGATGCGGATGATAAATGTCCAAGATATGCTGGAACGAAGGAAAACAATGGCTGTCCTCCTGATACGGATGGTGATGGTTTCCATGATAAAATAGACCGTTGCCCAGATAAAGCAGGCACAGAAGCGCGCAAAGGCTGCCCGGAAGTAGTGATGGAAGAAGCAGAGCGTAAAGTGATTGCTGAAGAAATTCGCAACTTAGAGTTTGAGACGGGCAATGCGGTTTTAAAAGGTCGTTCGACTTCTATACTGGATAAGGTTGTACAAATTATGGAAAAATATCCTGACTACAAATTGGATATTATCGGGCATACCGACAATGTAGGTAAGGCTGTAGATAACATTCGTCTATCGCAGCAGCGTGCAAAGGCATGTTATGATTATCTGGTAAGTAAAGGGATTACTAATCGCCGCCTAGCATCGAAAGGTTTTGGAGACCGAAAACCAATTGATACGAATGAAACAGCGGAAGGTCGTCAAAATAACCGCCGTGTGGAGTTTGACCTGCATTATTAGTATCTAAATCGTCAAGTCTCTTGCGGAAATTTTGAATGATCAATTTTGAATGCGATAATGCTACAGTATTTGCATCATTATCGCATTCTATCATTAAATAATTATGGCACTGGCTTTGCCAGCTTAGAATGTAGCTCTTCAAACAGGAAGCGCAGTTACTCATCTGGAGTACCTGCGCTTTCTTTTTGGATTAATTCAAATTAAAATCCCTAGTTCCACCCGACATATCAATTTGACCTCTCCACTTAGATACCTTGCCCGTAATTTCATTTTTCACATCCACTCCTGTCATAAACCAATCATCGCCATTGGCTTTTCGGATGCGAATTTTTTGGAGCCTACCTAAATCTTTTGTTTCTGTACTAAACACATCTTTACTATTTGCCTCAAATGCATCGCCTGCCATTTTATCATTCACATATACCTCATTACTTACGCCTTTCGAGCCAATAAGTGTGATGTGAATATTGGCATCTGTACCCGCCGATTCTGTACCAAATACGCCGCCTGCAAGAGAACCCGTATGAAAGGCGATTTCATAATAATTTGGAGGACTTATTGCACTACCCAATGCTTTCACAGAAGCCGTCACAGGATAATGATCCGCAAAATTACCATTCGGTATCGCTACATGATTAAACCACTTCGTAGGTTGTTTAAAATCTTTGGATACCAAGACATAATCCAGTAATTCAGAGCGTAAGCTCTTGTCATCTATAAGCGCATTTCTAGCAGGGTCATATGTGGCATAATGCCCTGTAGATGCGACATCCGCAGCATTTAACGTACTCAACATATCTCTATACTCTGGAGTGCCTTTAATCACGTTCAAGTCGCCGCCTATAAATACATAATCATTCTTAGAAATGGACTTGTTGCGCAAGAAACTACGAATGGATTGAAACTCGCGCTTGCGTTCTGCCCAGCCATGCTCAAAACCACTCCTTTTGTTACCGCAGCCACCATCTGCTGCTTGTACGTGCGTTGCTATCAAGTGTATTTTTTGATTGTTCTTGTACTTGATGCGGACATAAACAAAGCCTTTGTTGGAGAAGGCATCCCAGCCGCATAAGTCGCCTTTAGGGAATAAGAATTGCTCTTTGCGCTCAATTGGCCACTTGCTCAATACCGCTACTCCCGCTTCTAGGCGTTCACTAGCTCTATAATCACCCGATGTGCTATCCCAGCCGTCTCTACCTCTGCCAGCTACCTTTGTCTGATGCGGATATTCACTTTTCAACCCACTCATAATAATATCCGAAGCAGCATTATCAAAAAGCTCATTCAGTATGACAATGTCCTTGCCTTTAATGTAGCTTGCATTGGCTATAGCACTTGCACGTCCTGTACGATTTGGTGCAGCCGCAATACCTAGTGGCGGATTAATGAGATACACATTATGCGTCATGATTTTCAAGTCATTTATAGAGCCACCACCGCTAGTAGTTGCAGTAGTTTGCAGAAATGACCACTTCCCCGTGTTGTGTCCGCCTCTGTTTGCTTGCTTATTGGTGGTTACATTGTATTTTGTGCCACTCGTACAGGAGCCATGCCCACAAGTATCTAAATAGCTTCCAGTACTATGCATATTTTTAAGATAAACAGGCGTATTGGTGGTCACTTGGCTACCTATTGCACTAGCTGTTGCAGTAACGATTTTCCATTTTCCAGTATTTTGCCCTCCTCTATTCGCTTCTGTATGCGTGACCACATTATATGTAGTGCCATTCGTGCATGAGCCAAACCCACAGGTCTCTAGATAGGTGCCGCCACCATAAACATTTTTTAAGTAAATAATATCCCCCACTAGTACAGGTGCACCTGTTCGTTTCCCACTTGCGGATTGTATAATCCAAGTGCCTGTATTATGCCCTCCTCTGTTCGGTTCTGTATGAGTGACTACATTATACTTGGTGCCATTCACACAAGTGGCATGCCCACAGGTTTCTAGATAGCTTCCATTTCCATAGCTATTTTTGATATAATACCTGTCTCCATATTTTAAGGATGCTACCAATGTAGTTGGACTAGTTGAATACGTATAAGCTGCCTCCGTATTTTTTATATTCTCAATAGAGCATGCTGATAATTGATAACTGTATGCAATAAGCAAAAGACTAATAAGCAAAAATCTTGTTTTCATTTTTTTTGAATTTATTTTTTTAAGGGATCAGGCAAAAAATAACCTACCCATTTGTCTTGTTCTTTTTCCCAATGGCGTCGTTGCTCATCAGTTACAGAACTAGCTATGCGCCTTCTTCGCGCCTTGCCATTGGAAAAAATAACGAATTCAAATTGTGGGTAGGTTATTTTTTGCCTGACCCCCTAAATGGTCGGATTCAAGATTGAATCATTGCCTATTGATTGCAGCAAATTGGAAAGGTGACCCTTGAGGTAGAACGTTTATTTATGAGGGAATGCACTAGACTTTAAACAAAAGCGTATCAGAGTATACTCATTATCAACATATTAAAACCACTATTTTGCAAATGCTCAATGAGTGCATGAAAGAATGGTGAATAAGTGAATAATTATAGATTCTAATTCGCTCATTGAGTATTTAGACTATTTTTATCCGTCGAAATTGGTGATATTTTTTTTGGGTATTAAAATTCAGAAACTGTTATTTCATAAGTCGTCAACAGCTATCGTATGCACATAAATGGCAATGGTGTGAAAAATCCTGTCGGGATGACATTGTAATAATGTCGCCCTTTTCAGGGCTAAAACTAAGATTGAAACGCGTTTTCTATAATAATTTCATCCCTCTGGGATTGATTTCCCTTTTGTGTGCATACGGTAGGTCATCAACAATAATAGTATTGTTATTGGCCAGAGAAGGATTGACCAATATTTCTCAAATCAAAGACAGTTTTACTTAGGAAATACTATTTGGAGAACGTCCATATATCTCTAATACCACTCCATATTTAGAATAATGATAATTCTAAATATGGAGTGGTATTTATATTAGAAGTAGAATTTTATTGACTCAAAGCTCCTACAATAGCATCGGTATTATGCTTCATCA
>JAHDCQ010000374.1 GCA_020629845.1 Saprospiraceae bacterium
CTAGTGATAACACGAATGTTATTGCCACTCGCGCGGGTCTGCTACGCAAAGATGGAATGGTCGTTGATTTGGATGGCACAGAAGGTTTAACCTTCCCGAACATGAGCGTTTCTTCGGGCTATATCGCAGTGCGTCATCGCAATCATTTAGGCGTGATGTCGAATGAGTTACAAACTTTTTAAGGCTTCTTACAGTGAAGCAAAAGTGATAAAATATAAACACAAAAGAGTAATCAATCAAAGACTCGGATTTGACTATTAGCTAATTTTATACTTTTTAAATCGAACAAAAAAATGAAAAACGTACCTATTCTAAGCGTATTACTTCTAACAACTTTTCTACCCCTTTTTACCTATGCACAATGCACAGGCTGGCCACAAATCGGGATGGATTTGGACGGCGAAGCAGCCCTTGATCGCTATGGTTTTGCGGTAAGCCTTAGTGGAAACGGCAAACGAGTCGCTTCAGGCGGAGATAAAAATGATGCAGGCGGCACAAACGCAGGACATGTGCGCGTATCCGAATGGGATGGAACGGACTGGATACAAATGGGCGATGACATAGACGGCACGAGCATGAATGATGAATTTGGTGCATCAGCAAGTTTGAATACCGATGGTAGTGTACTAGCAGTAGGTGCGCCAAGTGCTAGTATCTTTCCAGCGACAGCGACTGGCTATGCCCGTATTTACGATTGGACTGGAACAGCTTGGGTGCAGCGTGGTACGGATATTTTAGGTCAAGCGATTGGAGATGCTTGTGGTACAGGCATCAGTCTGAATGCAGCAGGAGATATTGTGGCAGTTGGTTCAGGTTTGAGTGATGGTGGTGGTGGTGCAAGTGCATTCAGAGGTCATGTACGCGTATTTCAATGGAATGGTACAGCTTGGACGCAATTGGGGGCAGACATTAATGGTGTTGGAGATGGTGACTTTGCAGCCTATCAAATCAGCTTGGACGATGACGGCAACACACTCGCTATTGCTTCTGGTGGAAATGATAATGCCAATGGACAAAACGCTGGACATGTACGCGTATTTGAATGGAATGGCACAGCTTGGACACTAAAAGGAAATGAAATACTAGGACTAAATGGTGGCGAAAATGCAGGTTCAGGAGTGGCACTCAGTAACGATGGCAGCACACTGGTAGTAGGTGCGCAAAATAATGGGACGAATGGTGGCGCATCGGGTCAAGTACGGGTTTATGATTTGATCCTCAATACTTGGACACAACGTGGTGCAGGCATCAATGGTCTAGGTGGCTCTAGTTTCTTTGGTAGCGAAGTAGATATTAATTTCAATGGTACAATCATTGCAGGAAGCGAACCTTTCCTCGGTGCAGGTACGGTTCGAATTCTGAAGTGGCAAGGTGGGGCATGGGTACAAATTGAACAAATTGCTGGAGAAAACAATGGCGACCAATATGGTGATGCCCTAAGTATGGATGATAGGGGCAGTACCATAGCAATAGGTGGATATTCCAATGATGATGCTGGAAATGGCGCAGGGCATGTGCGGGTGCATGCAGGTGGTAGTCTTGACTTAGAAATCAAAGTTTTCCTACAAGGCCCGCTATCTGGTGGCTTGATGAATGATAACCTGCGTGCAAATGGTGACATACCTACTAACGATCCTTATGGGTTGAATGCAACTATTAATCCAAGCGTACTAATGGCAACTGGTAATGATGCAATTGTAGATTGGGTACAGGTAGAATTGAGAGATGTGAGCGATGATACCAAATCCAGAAAAACCATTGCTGCACTGGTACAACGCGATGGGGATGTAGTGGCTTTAGACGGTGTTTCTACTTTGCAACTTTGCGACCTCATAGCTGGTGGCTATCGAGTAGCGGTTCGTCATCGCAATCATTTAGGAGTGATGTCTAATCTTGCTTTTACCCCTCAAAATCCATAATGCACTGCCTTTCCGTAGAGACAATTCATGAATTGTCTCTACGGAAACACAAAAAACCATCTTTTGAAAAATCTAAATCACGCATATTATGAAAAACTTACTATTATTACTTCTATCATTCCCCTTAATGCTGAATGCCCAATTTGCAGACTTCCCCTTCAATAGCAACAACAATAGCACCGTAAATGGCTACACCGCAAGTGTGGAGGGCGGAACACCTACCTTCATCACGGATGGTGCTGACCAAGTCCTAGAACTAGAAGGCGATGAATACATCAGTTTCCCAACTGCTATGAGTAGCAATTTTAGTGGAAATGGAAGCTTTCAAATTCATATCAAATTCAAAATTACAGACGAATATCTTGTCAATCCCTTCATGGGGCAAAATGCAGTCGAGCGGCGGCGAATTTTACTTGCCAATAAATTATCTGGACAACCCAATAGAGGCTTTGAGATTTTGGTGCAAGACTGGGACGGTGGCGCACTGCTAGGAGTCAATTACGGAGATGGACTCACGATAGGTGGCATTCCGAGAGAAGGGCAGCTCGACATCCTTACGCCTGTGTCGGTCGGGACTTGGTACGATTTACTCATCCGCGTCCGCTTCGATGTGCCTAATCCCTATGCGCAGTACGTTTTGAATGGGACACCACTCGTTTCTTATTTTAATCCTGAACAGTTTGATTTTGCTGTTTTTCAGACCGCATTGAATACGCAGCAAATTTGGCTAGGCTCGGATGAGGATGGCACTGACTTTATATTTGATGGACTTCCACGTGCTAAAACCAATATTGATTTTCTGACACTAAACAGTCCTGTGCCTGCTGGAGATGCAAGTGTCATCAACACGGTTTTGAGTACTTTCATTGATCAAATGAACGGCACTACAAGTCTCACCACAGCACAAGAGACAGACCTGCTCACTGATTTTATTTTGAATTGGGACAATAATAGCTATGCCGCCAACGAAGCAATTATTCTAAATTATATCAACCTCTTTGCTGCTAATTTTGACCCAATATTCGAGTACACTCCTTTGAGTACTGTGAGTCCAGGCAGTTTCGAGCCTAAGAAACTTCTTCAATACGTCATTCAGCAATGGATGTTGGACAATCTCTACACGACTGCAAATGCAGCAAATATGGCAGGTGTCATTTTTGAAGACCATCTAAGTTTCCCTGGCCCAGTGGCGGCTAGTGCGACGCGCGTAAGTGGGGCTAGTTTCACCATAGACGGCACGTATTTGACCGACCCAGGCTTTGAATTGGCTGACCAAGAGCGTGTCATTCGCCCAACGGGTTATTATATTCCACCAGGCGAATTAGTGACCATAACTGTACCAGCAAGTGCAGTAGGGCAAGGCTTTAAGCTCTACACAGGCGCACATTTCGGAGATTTAGAGGAAACTTGGAGCGAATTTCGGCGATTTCCACGCATCACCAACAACTATGAATTGAATAGTACGAGCATAACAGTGACCAATCCTTTCGGGGGTGGTATTTATATTCATGTCCCTGACGGCAGTTCGCTGGGGGCATTGACTTTTGGCATATCAGGTGCGGTGAAATCGCCTTACCTGTGTACCAAAACAGGCTTTACAACCAGTTTAAGCGATTATAATACGCAATTAGCAAGCGGCGATGTGAAATGGGCGGATTTGGAGAGTAGTAAATTCATGATGACGGTTCCTGTAAAAGTTGCCCAAAATACCACTGACCCATTGAATGTCTTGAGCCTTTGGGATGATACCTTTGATGCCGTCAATTATGCACTTGGCCGCCCACTAGCACGTTTTCGCAGCGAATATGTAACGCACGATGCACAGAACAATAACTCAGGTACAGCAATGCCCGCTGCCAATCCGATGCCGATGGAAAACGGTGATTTCGATAATGCAGACCCTGAAATACAGCCTGTTGGTATTCAAGATGCTAATTTTTACCAAATAAACGATGTTTGGGAAATCATTATGCACGAAATGGGGCATTTGCATAATGCACCTACACTACCTAACGAGGTAGAAAGTAATGTGCAACTACCTGCACTAGCAGCCTTGAGTATTGCCTTCGATTTAGATATTGACGATGCTTTGATATACTCTGGTTTTCAACGCCTCACCCGCGAGCAAGCCGCTTGGGATTGGATGCTAAGTAGCCCTTTTGCACTCAATCAGCCGATGGGCGAAGATAATGCTTATGCTGGCACGGACATCTTTTATCAGCACCGTTACCAAACGCGCTCCTATGCCAAATATGCAGACATTGCAGACTTATTCGGTTGGGAAGCCGTGCATGAACTCAATAAGTGGTTTTATGACTATGGAACTGCAAATCCAGGCTGGGATCCATACAGCACTACAGTAGATGAATTTACCACCGCAGCCTCCATTGCTACGGGCTATGACATGTCGCCACTCATGCACTTTTGGGGCGATATTCCAAGCAATGCTGTAGCCACGCAATTGGCGAATACCTATCCACAATCGAAGGCAATTCACGAACGCTTGACCTACTATCGCGGTATCATACCTGCAAATAATGCAGCATACAATAGCGATGTATTCCCTGTTATGCACTCAAAAGTGGGCTTCCCTCAAACCATCCGTTATGAGGATATGCAAACGGCTTATAACACGGCTGCTGCCAATGCAAATATAGACCATATCAACTTCCTGATTTGTAAATATTTTGGTGGCTTCGCTTGCC
>JAHDCQ010000375.1 GCA_020629845.1 Saprospiraceae bacterium
ACAAGGCAAAAAATCAAGCATAACTGTTTAGTTAATTAGTTTTTCATTCCTAAACGGCATCTTCCAATTATATAAAGCTTGTACTTCACGTTTTAAATTTAAATATGCATACTCATATAAAATCTATTTTCAGTAATATTTTTAGCTCTCCGATAAGTTCGCTTATTCCCTTAGAGCTGTTTTAAAACCGTTGTTTAAAACCTAATAGCGGCACACATCGAAGTCGGCAGTACCTAGTGAAACACAACTGCAAGCACTAGTATTAGGTTTGGGTACTGCTCTTGCTCGTATAACTACATGATCACTTATTTTCGCTATAAAGGAAAAGTGAAAGGCTGAGTTGCTCCGATAGCAGGTATTGGCATAGTTTTTGGCCAACACCCGTCTGCGATTGACATATACCACAAATTGTAACCTATGCGTAGAGCAAAGTTCATTGCGCCCTTCTATATAATACTCCATGCTTTGGTGCGACAAACTAGGCTCAAAAGCGACTGTAGAAGTCATATCATTAGATGTCGATAATCTCGACGAACTACTAGTCGCATTACCTATTGTGCCTTCTATGCAATTGGTTTGAGCATAGGCAATAGTATGGCCTATTAAAAACCCTACTAATAAGGTGTAGTATTTAAGTGTTTTCATTATTCTATTCGTTTGAAGTTATAGATTAATTTCCTCCAGATTCATCGTCGTCATCGTCGTCATCGTCGTCATTACCATCAGTTGCTAAAGTCATCATTTTACTAGCTACCGAAAGATGATTCCGATGATGGACAATAATATAATAATCACCACCACTCATGTCTTGAAAAACAAGAGATGAAGTGCCGTCCATATCTACTACATCACCAGCTTCGGTTAGTAGTCCTACCATCATTGCACCTTCATCATCATCGTCATCTTCTGCAAAGTCGTCATCATCGTCATCGTCGCCGTCTCCCCTTATCTCTACTACTACCCAATCTACTATATTATAATCGTGTAGAATATTAGATGTTGTACTAGTACCCTCGTTCTGACAATCCGAAAACCCTAAGGCCGTATAAGGCTCCTGTAGTGGTAAGAGGTCGGTTAAATTCACCTTCATATTGGTGCTTCCGTTATTGTAAGGCCTCTGCAAAAATACTTTGACGGCAAGTGTTATAGTGCCTTTTTCATCGTCATCATCATCGTCATCATCATCATCCAGTAAAAGGTCTACTGTATTAGTGGGTTGTAAGGTGGCTTGGCTGAATCCGTAGTTAAATGCAATACAGAATAATGCCACAATCAGTAAATATACTTGTCTCATTTGTTAATTTTTTGGTTCTCTATACACAATACGATAGCATAGGCAAATGCGAACACTCGATTTGCTATTCTTGATAAATAGAGAACAGGATTTGAATTAGAATAATATGGACAATACTTTTCCCTTACTCAATCTGCCAATTGATACAGCTTGAGTATATGTATAGATAATCAGTCAATACTTAGAATAGTATCAAACAGAATGACGTACGCGAAACGATACTACTTAATAGTCAGTACGCGATTAGGAAAAATATATATTGTGATATAAGTACGCTTAGGTAATAATTAAAGAAAGGTACACAAAGAAAGAAGTAGAGTTTGTTTCAATAATTTGTTAGGAGTACTTGCTTTATAACGTATGTGCAAATTACATGAATTTAATGTTAGGGGCAAGTATTTTAAAGCAATTAAGTATATTTTTTGTGACACCTTTTTATTTACCAATAAACAAACACACAAAATGCAAAACCCTATAAATCAATAAATTATTAATCTTCAATTTAAATAAAAACACAAATTGCATTCATTTTTATGACATCCAAATCCCTCGTTTGGAGTAGAAAAGTGTTAAATTCTCACATACTTGTAACTTCTCTCTAATCTTAGCCGTCTTAGGGCAAAACTCTTCAACGATTATAAAATAGTGTTTGTCGATAAAAATAGGTATTCAACATAATGCAACAGATATTTGATGTTATAAAATATGCTCACCAAACAAATATTAAAACATACAGAACTTTGTTAAAAATAGTTCTATGTATTGCACAATACTGATTTTAATCCTATCTTTGTCCCAACAATTGAATATTTAAGAAGGTCTATTGTATTTGAAAAGCAATTTAGAAATCACTTAGAATTTTATTAAAAAAGAAAAAACCCGATTGTTATGAAACGACTTACAGTCACCCTTGTGTGCCTATGCGCTTTAGTATGCCTAGGCTTCACTAAGAATGGTGGTACTATCACTGGTAAAGTAATAGATACCCACCACGAAGCGCTCACTTATGCCAATATTATCCTCTATACTGCCGCTGATAGCAATGTGGTGAAATTGGAACTTTCTGATGATGATGGAAACTTCCGCTTTACAGACATGCCCGCCAACCGCTACTATGTAGAAGTAAGCTATGTAGGTATGCCCAACCAAAGTACCGAAGTTTTCGACTTGGCGGATGGAGAAACCTACACTCTACCAAATATCGAACTTGCTGCTGCAACAAATGAACTCACCGAAGTAACGGTAGTGGCACAAAAGCCCCTGCTCGAACTCAAGCCCGATATGATGGTGATGAACGTGGAAAATAGCGTGACCGCAGCAGGCAAAAACGCACTTGAATTACTCCGCACTGCGCCAGGGATCGTCGTTGATAATAATGACAATATCGCACTGATGGGTAAAACAAGTGTACAGATTTATATTGACGGCAAACCTTCTCCACTTACTGGCGCAGACTTGGCGAACTTCCTCCGCTCCACGCCTGCTACGGATATCGAAGCCGTGGAAATTATCACCAATCCTTCTGCTAAATATGATGCACAGGGCAATGCAGGCATCATTAATATCAAGATGAAGAAGGATAAAAATCTGGGTGCTAATGCCACGCTCAACTTAGGTGCTTCGCAAGGTGAATTGCTGAAGTATAATGGTAGCGTGACCTCCAACTATCGGAATAAGCAACTTAATATGTTTGGCAATTATAGCCACTATGCGGGTCAGAATATCAATCGCAATAAGTTCTACAGAGAGCAGTATGGCTTGTATTTTGATCAAGCATTCACAGGCGAGGGCGGCTGGAATTCGCACAATTATCGCTTCGGTACAGACTTCTTTTTGAATAAGCAACATACAGTAGGTTTCTTAGTGAATGGCTATCAATCGGACGGCAACTGGGATAGCGATAGCCGTACTTTCATCGGGATGCTAGAAAATAAAACGCTAGATAGCGTATTGGTAGCACAAAGTGAAAGCGATTGGAAAGGACGCAACAACAATTTTAACATCAATTATAAATTTGATAATGGAAAAGGGCAAAGTCTAAACATTGATGCAGACTATGGTCGCTTCCGTAATGAACGCGAAGAATTTCAACCCAATATATACAAAGACGCTACCGAAAGCACGACTTTCAGCGAACGCATCTTCCGCCTAGATACGCCTACGGATATTGATATTTATACGCTAAAAGCAGATTATGAAATGCCGCTCGGTGAAGCAAAAATAGGACTTGGAGCAAAGACCTCCATCATCAATACTGACAATACCTTCAACTTCTTTGATGTAGTAGATGGGCAAGACCAACTCAATACCGACTTTAGTAATCTATTTGAATATAGCGAAAATGTAAATGCGGCTTATGCCAATTATTCGCAGCAGTTCGATAAGTTAGGCGTGCAGGCAGGCGTACGCATGGAGCAAACTAATTCGGAAGGACAGCTTACTGCTATGCAAAATGCGGGCGACGAGAATGTAACACGCGAGTATCTTGACTTTTTCCCATCGGCAGGTCTGACTTATAAGTTGAATGATAAAAACAGCTTTCAGTTCAATTATAGTCGTCGCATCAATCGCCCGAACTACCAGGATTTGAATCCTTTTGAAAGTCGTATAGATGAGCTGACATTTGAGAAAGGAAATCCATTCCTTACACCAGAATACGCGAATAAATTTCAACTGACGCACACCTTTATGTATGCTCTCAATACCAGTATTGGGTATACGCACACCAAAGATGTGATTTCGCGGGTAGTGGATGTACGCAACACCAAGGAAAGCTTCATTACTTGGCTCAACTTGGCGGAACAGCGCGACTACTCACTCAATGTGAGTGGTAGTGTCCCGATTAAGGAATGGTGGTCTATGTATACGAGCCTTACTGGAATGCACCAACAAAACGAAGCAGACTTCGGCGAAGGCAGAATCATAGACCTTAAGGTGACGACCTTTAATGCCTATAGTCAAATGAATTTCACCCTGCCAAAGGGTTTCAATTTGGAAGTATCAGGCTTCTATTCCTCGCCCTCTATCTGGGAAGGCACCTTCAAGATGAACGAAGTGTGGAGCTTGAATGCAGGCTTACAGAAGAAAATTCTCAATGAGCGTGGCACTTTGAAGCTATCCGTCAATGATATATTCAAGACCCAAGTTTGGAATGGCGTGAGTCGCTTCGGAGAACTTTACATGACCGCTGGAGGAGAGTGGGATAGCCGTCGTGTACAAGTGAATTTCTCTTACTTATTTGGCAACAACCAAGTAAAGAGTCGCCGCCGAAGTACTGGCTTAGAAGAAGAGAGTAGCCGTGTAAAATCGGAGAATTAA
>JAHDCQ010000036.1:0-9465 GCA_020629845.1 Saprospiraceae bacterium
GACAAAGAAGCCTTCAATGCTGGTGAAAGTTACCTAATTCACGGTCATACACATGCTGGTCATTTTGAATTTGACCAACGTCCTGTACGTTATAGCAATGGTGAAGAAAGTGTACAAGAGTTTGGGCCAAAAGCTTTTGGTGCTTTGTTCTTTGGGATTACAGGTTTCCATGGCTTCCACGTATTTTCGGGGGTAGTATTCCTAATTATTATTACCGTCAATGTAGCAAGTGGCTTATATACCGAGCGACGAAACGGCTACGAAATGGTTGAAAAAATCGGACTCTATTGGCACTTTGTCGATTTGGTCTGGGTATTCGTATTCTTGGTATTCTATTTATTGTAAAAAATCTAAGTTGTTTGATAGTTTGGTTATTGAGTAGTTCAAATAACCAAATAATCAAATAACCAAATCAACATATATTATGGCTCATGTAAGCTACGACGAAGCGAAACGGCTCGTCTATAAAGGAATGATTGTATTGGCAGTAGTGACGCTGGTGGAAGTAGCAGTTTCTTTATTTGGAAAAGGACACTTAGGGGTTGATCCTTCTGCATTCAATATGGAGCTTTTTGGGATGGAAGTCAATATCGTATTGATATTAGTAGCTTTAGCAATTGTGGTGCTTTCTGTCTATAAGGCATACTATATCATTTACAACTTTATGCACATGGCACACGAGGTGAAAGGTTTGCGTATGAGCGTGTTGTTGCCAACGGCACTATTACTTTGGGCAATTGTTGCGTTCTTCCAAGAGGGCGATTCTTGGAAAGAGCGTCGTCAGCAAATTAGAGATTTTGACGAACAACCAGCCGTAGACGAAGCAGATGACCAACAAGGCTACATCATTACAGAAGAAGATATATACAGAGGATAACAAAATCCTATTTTCAAGATAATGTAAAAGAAAAGGCGGGCTGATTCAGTCCGCCTTTTTTGTAGGAACAATCTGATATAAAGCTTGTTTCATTGCAAACTATACGAATGAGAAAAGCAATACAATTCTTAGCACTCGGTGTATTATTGATAGGTGCGCCACTCGGCTCGTGGTACTACCTGAATATGGGCTATAATGAGCGCAAAGCAGCACTTGACCAGCTAAAGGATTACGGCAAATATGAACTTATTCCTACCAATGACCATCAAGGACGAACTATTACTAACGATAGCTTACAGCAACGATTTTCGGTGATTGGTTTCACCGATAAAATGACGGTGGAAGCACCCATATTGAAGCATACGAAGATTCTCTACGACCAATTTGGAAAGGATGGTGGAATTGCATTATTGACCTATGCTATTGGAGCAGATTCCATGAGTTTAGAGCGGTACTCAAAAGCACAACTCGGAGAAGAGCCAGGACATTGGTACATCTTAGGAGTAGATGCTAAACGCTATGATAATGAGCGAGATAAAGTCTTAGGCGATAGTTTGAAAAACGGCAATTATTTCGCGCTGGTAGATACCACGCTTACCATTCGTAGCTATTATGATGCTACCGATTTGAGAGCTGTGAACGAACTAGCGAAACATATTGCCATGTTTATTGCGCCTACGAAGGCGCGCCCTGATTTAGTATTTCAACGTAAAAAGGAGAAGTAGTATATGAAGCTTACCAACGAAAATTTTAGAGCGCAAACTCCACAAGTTGAAGCGGGAAAAAAGTTAAATATTGCCGCTTGGATAGTTACGGTGGTGGTACTATTATTAGTATTATTTATGCACCGCATTAGTTTGGATTTGCCCGAAGGTATTACTTTAAACTCCATACCTTTTGTGAATGC
Organism: Saprospiraceae bacterium; assembly: GCA_020629845.1. Taxonomy (GTDB): domain Bacteria; phylum Bacteroidota; class Bacteroidia; order Chitinophagales; family Saprospiraceae; genus JAAUTG01. Next base: position 1,785 of record JAHDCQ010000036.1, read on the forward strand.
TATTATTAACACAGGCGTGGCAATTGCTTTAATTTTGGCGATTATCTTTGTGAAACAAGGCAATTATATCGCGCATCGGAATGTGATGAGTGTGGCATTGACGCTTTCCGTCTTATTTTTATTGTTGTATGTGGCTTATCATCTCACGCATGAAGATATTAAGTATGGCGATATCAACTATGATGGTATCTTATCAGATAACGAACGAGCAAGTGTTTCGAGTAGCCGCACACCATATCTAATCTTGCTCATCAGCCATATCGTATTGGCGGCGGTGAGTTTTCCGTTTATTCTCTTTACATTTATACGTGCCTTTACCAATCAGTTTAGAGCGCATGTAAAAATGGCGCGTTGGGTGTATTGGTTGTGGTTGTATGTGGCGGTTACTGGCCCAATTGTTTATTTACTTTTGCGTCCATATTATCCATTCTAAAGTAGAACAGTTATGAACAAGCATATAAAATCATTTACGATATTTTCATTAATACTCCTATTTAGTCTTTCATTCTTAGCCGAAGTGGATGCACAATGTCCCATGTGTCGTATGGCAGTAGAGTCGAACTTAAAGGACGGCGGTACGGCTGGGAAGGGTTTGAATGCAGGTATTTTATATATGCTACTAACGCCTTATTTCATTATCGGAACTATTGGCTTTGTATGGTGGCGAAATAGAGGTAAAGAAGAAGTAGAAATTGAAGCAGAATCGTAGATTTTGCTTTACTTTTGTGCTTCTAAATCTAAAACATGTCAACAGCAATAGGAGTTATACTCGAAATTATAAAAATTACAGTGCCTGCACTCATCGTCTTTTTTACAGTGCAAACACTTCTAAAGGAGTATCTAGATAAACAGTATAAACTCAAGCAACTCGACTACCAGCAAAAAAAGCAAGATGGGACATTGCCCTTACGTCTACAAGCTTACGAGCGACTATCGCTTTTTTGCGAACGTATCTCTATACCGAACCTTGTCCTGCGCTTACGTACAGAAGAGATGCAAGTGGCTGATTTGAAAGTCGCAATGCTCATTGCTATACAACAAGAATACGAACATAATATTTCACAACAGATTTATATATCTGATCAGCTTTGGCAGATTCTGCAATTATCGCGAGACGAAATTGTGTACATGATTAGTAATACTGCCGCAAGCCTTCCTGCCGATGCAAACGCAAATGAATTAGCAAAAAGGTTATTTCAACTAATTGGAGAGAGCGAATCTAATATACTTTCTAAGGCTCAATTGGCTATTAAAAAGGAGGTGAGTACGCTATTTTAGATGCGATTTTTTTATGGTTTATTTTACAGCTTCATAACATTGAAAAACGTGTTTTTAAACGATATAGTAAAACATGCACGAGCCTGCTTTTATTGCTATTTTTTTTCACACTTTAGCACTTATTTTAAGCTAAAAATAGCCTGATTTGATAGCCATTAAAACTCAATAATTGCTATATAAGCACCCATAAAGAAACGGGTGGTTTAATTTCAAAATGCGACATTCAAAACTTACTGATTCTCAAGCTTCTTTATATCATTTGAAAATTTAAACACAATTTAGTTAAATATGTAAATATTTGATTTTTAAATACTTATGTTTGATTTGAACGCAAAAAATGAACTTTCATCAATGCGTTTATAAATTTTAGTTTCAATTTTGCACCAGAAAAAAATCTTTAAAACAAATCTTAAATGGTCTTGGGAAAGTCAATTTTTTTAGTGAACTTTGTATTCCCTCTTTCACTAAGATGAGCAACAACGCCCATGATAGAGGCAATTCCCAGCAAAATTACACTACGTGCCTTTTATCTCTGCTAGTTTAATTTTGTCATTTGCTATGTAAACACTATCTCGTATATTTTCTAACTTCAGTCAATCACCTGAAGCATGGTAAAAGATTATGTGCAGGTCTGGGATAGCTGTCTCCAGACTATACAACAGAACGTACCAGCACACAGTTACAAGACGTGGTTCGAACCAATCCGTCCGGTGGCTTTGCGTGATCATTCGTTGACGATTCAAGTCCCTAATAAGTTCTTCTATGAATGGTTAGAAGAACATTATGTGGACATGTTAAAGATGACTATCCGAAGAGAACTAGGTGACAAAGCGCGCTTAGAATACCAAATATTGGTACAAACTCCTAATGATACCACACCAAAACAAAATGGTGTAAAGATAAATTCAGAAAAAGGTTATGTACCTGGCTCCATTAATGCAGACAGTATTAAGAACCCTTTTATTATCCCAGGAATCCGTAAGTTAAAAATAGAATCGAACCTCAATCCATATTATACTTTTCCTCACTATATTGAAGGTGACTGTAATAAGCTTGCGCGCAATGCAGGCTTGGCGATTTCCAAAAAACCAGGAGGTACAGCATTCAACCCGCTTGTTATTTTCGGAGATGTTGGACTTGGGAAAACGCACTTGGCACATGCCATCGGTAATAAGGTATTGGAACTTTACAACGACAAAACCGTGTTGTATGTATCGTGCGATAAATTTGGAAATCAAATTATTCAATCCATCAAAAATAATGCAGTCAATGACTTCATTAATTTCTATCAGCAAGTAGATGTATTGATAGTAGATGATATTCAGTTCCTTGAGAATAAGCCAAAGACACAGGAAATATTCTTTAATATTTTCAACCAGTTGCATCAGTCAGGTCGTCAAATTATTTTGACCAGCGACCGTCCGCCAAAAGATATGAGCGGTATAGAGGCGCGCTTAATTTCGCGTTTTAAGTGGGGACTTTCTGCGGATTTGCAAGCTCCATCCTTCGAGACACGCATGGCGATTTTTGAACATAAGATGGGGCAAGAAGGGGTAGAGTTACCGCGTGATGTAACGGAATTTATTTGCTTCAATATCAAAAATAATATTCGTGAACTAGAAGGAGCAATGGTTTCCTTAATGGCGCAATCATCGCTCAATGAGCGTGAGATTGATTTAGATTTAGCGAAAGCAGTGATTAAGAGCTTCGTGAAGCAGATCAATAAGGAAATCACAATTGAGTTTATACAAGAATTAGTAGCGAATCACTTCGATGTGGACGTGGATAGACTGGCAGGTAAGACGCGCAAGCGGCAAGTGGTTATTGCACGTCAATTGTCCATGTATTTGGCTAAGAAATTGACTAATAAATCATTGAAATCCATTGGAGAAATCTTTGGAGGACGCGATCATAGCACCGTGATTTATTCTTGTAGAACAGTGCAAGACCTAATGGAAACCGATGCACTCTACAAAGATACCGTAGCCGAGCTAGAGAAGAAGATAAAAATGAGCTTGAATGAAAAATAATGCAAATATTTTAAGCCAAATATTTGCATATAATACCAAGCTACTATACTTTTGCAGTCCCTTCGATGGAAGGGCATAAAACAGACCACGAATGGTGACGTGGGTGAGAGGCTGAAACCACCGGTTTGCTAAACCGGCATACGTTGTTAAGGCGTATCGCGGGTTCGAATCCCGCCGTCACCGCATAGTCTATCAGAAGTCCAAAAAAAGCTACGTTCGGGGTGTAGCGCAGTCCGGTTAGCGCACCTGCTTTGGGAGCAGGGGGTCGCAGGTTCGAATCCTGCCACCCCGACTTGATTATCAAGGAGTTATGATGCAAATTCATAGCTCCTTTCTTTTTTTGCCAACAATTTGCCAGCAGATTCTGTAGTTATTTACTCCGAAATGTAACCATCTTCTTTTTACCACCATTGACGAAATATATTTTTGTCGTATTCTCTTATTGCATCTTTTACAGCAGTAGTGCTGATACCTACCCTTTTCCTCATAGTCCTGTGGGCGAGAGATTATGTATCTTAAATCTCTTATCATTATGGATAAACAAAAAGAATACTCCATCCACAATATGGACGAGTGGGGCTTTTCTCTTGATAATCATTTCAACCAAGATGGTAGCCTCAAAGAGGGCTGTGATTACGACTACTTACTTGGGCTTTCTAAAGAAAAGCAACACTACATCTTTGAAAAAGCTGGAGTAGCTTATCAAGTTAAACGCGATGCAGAAGGGCAAGTAGTGGAAGGTTGGAACGCAGATTATCTTCGTTTCCGTGAATGGTTTGCAACAGATGGGCTTGACCAATTTCTAAAATCATAAGAGGTCATTGAGACTAAGTAATCCAGTAGATATACGTATCTCTTTGGATTCTTGCTCTAATAACTGCTCAAGAAGTGCCTGTGTCTCACCCTGTGAGGCACTTTCTTCTGTGACAAAAAATATCTGTGTAGCAACGATAGTCCTATTTTTTGAGGGTAACAATAACACTCCCCGAAAAAAATCTGCGTCCTGCCATGAGAAAGCAGGGCTATGAAGTATGAGAAAATATCTCCCATTTGTAGGTTTTTCTGGTGTGAGCGTTAAATACATATGATGCTGCTCCCAATGTCCATTTCCTTTGCTTGTAGTATTCGCAATATTATCAGGTGCATCAAAGCGAAGCGTTGCCGTAAAAGTATCCTGCTGCAATGATTGTAGTTGCAATTGATACTCATACACACCACGCTCTTGTGGTGTCCTGTCATAAAAAGCATACCCGACAAATTGCCGTGTGATACTGTTTTTCTTTTTTCTTTGGTTGTGAAGATAGATTTGTTTGTAGTGCTGAATGTACTGCACGGCATCTTTTGGTTTCTGCCGCTTGCCACGTTTTCCATGTGCTTGCTTTGCTATATCTGTAGCTTCTATATATCCCTCTTTTACCAGCACATACGCGCATACCGTAGCCAGACTACTCGCCGCTACTTTCTTTGGGTGTCGTGCCATCTCATAGAGGGTTCTTTCTGATATATGCAGTCCGAGCATTTCCTCTATATCGTCTACTATCGGTTGCCATCGCTCTGTGCTAATGCTCCCCACATCTACCTCTGCATCATGCTTCCAGCCATAATGCAAATTCCACGCGTACCGCATGAGATTTTGTCTTTCTTGTTGCTCCATAGACTGCTAACATACAAAACTTTCAGGAAACTTTCAGAGGATTCATACAGCGTTCTGTGTCCTCGCATGGCTTTTCTGCTACCACCTCCCACACCTTTGTACTGTCAATAAATTATCAAACCAAATCAGTACATTATGATACAGCGATACAGACTTACACGCCTCACAAAGAGCCTTCCTTTTCTTTTTTGTTTCTTGCTTGGCATTTTCGTTGTCCGTCCTGCATGGCAGACATTCCATCATCCACAACGTCTGCTCCAGAAAGCAGTAGAACAATGGGATGTGCCACTCTTACAAAAAGCCATAGAACGCGGTGCAGTTCTCGACACCTTCGTAAATGCTGTTCGTCCTGTCTACGCAGCGATGCAAGCCAAGCAGTACCGCTTTCTGCAAACGCTCGCAGAGGCAGGCGCAGAACTCAATCTTGTGACCAGTACAGGCATCAGCATGGCAGGCGTTGCACTACAAAATGCAGACACAACCGCGCTGCATATTCTCGGGAAAGCAGGCGCAGATTTTACCACAAATGCAGATACGCTCGGACGTTCTCTCGTCACGCATAGTGTCGCCATGCAGAAGCAACACCTTCTTCCACTTCTACTAGAGTACACCGATATTAACGCCCACGACAGTAACGGAAAACCACCACTCCATTATGCGAATGATGGCGAACTCGCAGCTTTTCTGCTGCGGACAGGTGCAGACCCTAACCGCACCGACACGAACGGCAATACCGCACTCCATCTGCTTCATGCTCCACGCGCTCTTGCTGCCCTGACCAAGCACGGCGCAGATGTAAACCACCTCAATGCTTGTGGTGTGCCGCCCATTGCCTACCACGTTGCGGAGGGCAGATATGCGCCTTATCATCATCTCGTCACCGCAGGCGCAGCGATAGATTTCGAGGATAGTTTCGGGAACAGTATTTTATTCTATGCTGCGATGGACGCAGAAAATAGACTCGCTCCCTACATAGAGAAAACCTTTCTGGAACGCCATCCACAGAAATGGGAACGTGTAAAAGAAAACGCACTCAAATCCGCCATCGGTGGAGCACTCGCCGCCCTTGCTTCCAAAAAAGTAGCAAGAAAAGCCGCCGAACGTGCCTTTGGTATCTTTCTCAAACGCAAAGGACTCAAGAAAGTAGGAGGAGCATTTGTACCTGTCATCAGGTGGATATACACCGCTTTGACCCTTAAAAAAACCATCCAAGAAGCCAAGCAACTCTGGCGTATGTATGAAGCAGAACAACAGCACGAACAACAACTCAAGCAAGAAGTAGAGACACTCCGCACACAGTTGCGAGAGCAACATCTGCGCTGTGCTGCGCTTTAATATTTCATCAAAAAACACGTAGAATATGATACTTTTTTCTGACTTGCCATTTTACACTCGCACAGGCGGGCAACTCATTATTCACGTCTGGCATATCGTGTTTTGGGTACTCGTTCTTGGCGTTGGCTGGCAATTATTACGGTCATTTTTCCTGACCAGGTGGCTTTGCATCTCGCTAGAAAATCTGTTGATTTTCCTTTCTCGCTTCGTGCTAGAGAAAAGCGTCCTGCTCCTGCAAGGCATCGCTCGCACAGGCTTTGAGACCTTCTCGCGCATCATGAGTACGCTCTGGCAGTACCGTATCGGAAAAATATTGCTGCTTGGAAGTCTCCTTTTGTTCATCATTTTTTGCTGCTTATGAATGTCATCACACTAGAAGAGCAGGCGTTTTATACGCTCCTGCAAACCGTCATCGAAGAACTGGGGAAGCAATTCGGGCAGTCCGAGCCGTGGATAGGAGAAACAGAGACCATGCAACTGCTCGGCATTAAGTCCAAGACAACGCTGCAACGGCTACGAGACAACGATTGCATACGGTTCTCGCAACCGAGTAAAAAGCTAATTCTGTACTACAAACCGAGCCTCTATGAGTATCTCGAAGCGAATGCGAATACCTAGATTTTTGGCGAGAAAAGACGAATATTATGGCAGAAAAAAATAAGAATATACAGGATAGCAAAGCCTACGTGATGGGCTTTAACAGAGGGCATGAGCTCTGTATCCATCAGAAAAAACTGACCTCTATGACGGCTTCGATGGTACGCAGCCTCGTCTCGCGTTCCTTCCACGACTCCTACCATCAAGGGCTACAGGACGGCTACCAAGAAGGCTTTAAGTCAGTCAAACAAGAAATTATGCGTGAACGCAAGGCAGCATTCGAGCAGATGAAACAACAAGAAAAAGAACAGGAACATGAACGATAAATGGACACGCTTTTTGAGTACACGATGGAGAATATGCACACAAATCTATTCTTCTCTACGGCGTATAATGACAGTATACTTTTTGCCTCCTATGCGTTTCTTCCTTCACTTGCTTCCATCAATTTCCTCTCTCCGTGAGCATCTGATTCTTGCCTCACTACATACATGGAAGCACCTCTGCACAGGGTTTCGTCTCGTGTTCATCGGTGGCGTACTACGGACACCATACACAGGAAGATTCATGACACAGATTGAGGAACGCAGCCTCCTTCGTGCTTCGCATACAGGCATCATGGTTAATGGGAGAAAACGGCTGAATCTCGACCGTAGTTATCGGCACATGCTGCTTACAGGGGCAACAGGCGCAGGGAAAAGTTCTACGGTTTTTGTCCCGATGCTGCTTTCTTTGCAGCACTCGGCGGTCATCCTTGATTGCTCTGGCAGTCTCTTTGATACCACGA
>JAHDCQ010000036.1:9565-11514 GCA_020629845.1 Saprospiraceae bacterium
TTGCAGCACTCGGCGGTCATCCTTGATTGCTCTGGCAGTCTCTTTGATACCACGAGTGGCTATCTCGCAGCGCAGGATTTTCGTATTGTGCGCCTCCATTTTTCTGACCCTCTGCACTCCGAATCTTACAACGTACTAGAACGTGCGACTACGCATAGTAAAATGAAGCGAGTAGCAACGACCCTCATAGAGACCGCTTTTGCAGGAGATAAAAATAGTGACAGTTTCTGGAATCTCTCCGCAGGGAACGTCCTGTATTGCATCATACGTACCCTCAAAACAACGCAGAAATCACAGTACCAAAACCTCGCCAATGTGCGGCATATCCTTAATAATCTATCATCGAGTACCGACAGCAAAGGCTTTGCATGGATGATGCGTGAGGCAGACGAGGCGACTTTTGAGGAGTTTAAGGGGTGCATGGCGGCGAGTAGTAAAGTGGTGGATTCTGTACTGGCTACCTGCCGCGCAGCCCTAGAAAAAATTGCTGACCCTGCTCTCGCACAGATGACTGCAAGCGATACACTTGGCGACCTTCGCAGCATACGACAGCAGAAAACAGCCCTCTACCTGACCGTCAAAGAGACCGAGATTTCTTACCTCAATTTTCTCATTTCTATAGTCCTTAGCGACCTCTTCGATATGGCTATGGAGATGCCCACAAAAAAGGAATTGCCACTTTTTTTCTGCCTTGATGAGTTTAGTCATTTTCGGGTAAAGGATTTTTCTACCATCCTCACTACCCTCCGCAAGCGGCGTGTAGCGTGTGTGATGGGTGTACAGTCAAAGTCTATGCTTCGTCATCAGTACAGCGAGGCAGATGCAGAGAGCCTTGTTACTGGTGGGTGTGCCTCGCATCTTATCCTCCCAGGGCAAAACAACGCACGAGAAAATAACGAGCTTTCTCACCTACTTGGTAGCCACATGGTAAATTATAAAGGCAGAGAAATTGTGCGCCCTATCCTGACTCCTGATGAAATCTATGCCCTCAAAGGCAAAGGGATATTTCTGCATTCTGGCTCGCGTCCGTCCCTCATAAAACTCTATCCGTTCTATAAAGACACAACACTTCTCAAGCGGAGCAAACTGCCCCCTGTGCCTTACAAAAGCAGCGATGATGCGAGCATAGTGTCCCTCGTACCACTTTCCGCATCCGTACAATAGAAACAGCATCTTACGTATGAAGCAGCAAACACTACAAGCATACCTCTTTGCCTCTGGGGTACTAGAATCAGGCGATAGCGAGGCAATTGCAGCCGCAAAGAAAGCGTACAGAAAAGCCTACCTCAAGCAGAAAAAGGCGGCTTTCCGTGCGGCGCATACTACCGTGTCGGTGTCCTTCCCGAACAGCGAAGCTGCTGCGCTGCAAAAGAAAGCAGCGCAGTATAACCGTAAACTTGCCCCCTTCATCAAAGCCTGCACTCGTGCCTACGTGCAGCAACAATTCCTACTCCCCAACGAGGACGAAGTACAACAGCTCGAACTCCTGCTCCGCAATATCGGCAATAACGTAAATCAAATAGCACGGCATTGTCATCGGCTAGATATACCGCCAGTACAAGCAATACAGAGTGTACAGAATATTTTGAAGCAATGGGAAAGTCATATTTCTATGAGTCTGCGCCAGCCAGAAAGCCTTGATGCCTTACTCTACAATGCTCTCCAAAAAGAACCCGAATACGCCCATCGTGTCCGTGAACTCCTGCATCTTGCAGCACAGGAGAAACAAAATCCCCAAGAGCAATGTTCATAAAAACGCTGCGACATAAGGGCAACACTATCTTTAAATTGTTGCATTATATGGTGGATGGTATGACGGACAAGGAGAAAGATTTTCTGTATGCACATAACCTCCCCCTTGATACGCTTTCTTCTATGACGGCTGCATTTCTGGAAAATGACCACTACCGCAGCAAGCAAGCGAAGGTGCGCTGGTATCATGAGGTATT
>JAHDCQ010000036.1:11614-27326 GCA_020629845.1 Saprospiraceae bacterium
AAAATGACCACTACCGCAGCAAGCAAGCGAAGGTGCGCTGGTATCATGAGGTATTGAGTTTCTCACCCAAAGATAGGGAGCATATCACGGATGCTCTCCTTGCAGACATCAGCCACAAATACATTGAGCGGCGCAATCCTCGTGCGCTCTGTTTTGCCGTAGCGCACAAGGAAACCGAACATATCCATCTGCACTTTTGTTTCTCTGGCACGGAGTACAAAAGTAAGAAAACGCTGCGGATGGATGACCGTGTGTTTATGGATATACGGCTGGGGATGGAGGCATACCAACAGGAAATGTACCCTGAATTGCGCCACTCTATTGCGTATAGTGAGCGTAGTAAAGCACGTAATAATGCTGTAGAGCGTGACCAAAATACACGAGCGCAACGAGCATACCAGCGACAGCAGCGCACAGAGAAGCCATCAGAAAAGGAGCAGTACACAAGCATCGCCCACGAATGCTATGACCGTGCCACGAGCAAGCAGCAGTTCTACGAATTGCTACAAGAACAGGGGCTGACGCTCTATATGTATCGCAATAAAATTGCAGGCGTACAGGGGACACGGAAGTACCGTTTCTCCACACTTGGTATCGGGAAAGAACAACTCGCTACCCTCAAAAGACTTGCTGACCGCTACGCAGAAATAGCTACTCTTCGTAACGAGGACAGCGAGCGGGAACGCTAGATACACTCTTTAGGAGTACATAACTCCATATCTTTTCTATACCGTTTTTTATATTTTACGGCTTCTTTCGTGAATCCAGCAGTACTGTGGACAATCTTGATGCCCTGTTGAGCGTATCGTTGCAGTTCAGGTTTAGTGACTTTAGTTTTTCTGTCTTTTACCTCTCCTTCTCTACCATCAGGACACACAAAATCTGGCTTGTTAGGTCCTCCTTGATGTTTGCACCTTCTTTTCTTTGCTACTTTCTTTTCTGTTTTCAATGCGTCATTGATTCGCTTCGACTTCTGTTTAGAAGCTTTTGTCTTTCTCATCTTTTTCTATTTGTTTGTTGTTAGAGAAATGCGTTATGTCAATGTATAAAAACCGAGACATTTCGCTGATAGTTCCCTTCGTACAGATTTTTTTATAAAAAATATGAAAAAACATCGCACCCCTCTCCGTATACTTGTGGGGCATGATTTCCTCACTCACAGCAGAGAAGCACCACATCGAATGCAGCCAAATACACAACGGTAACGGGGACGCTCTCCAGATGGTGTTTGTCTTTCCATTGCAGAATCCCACCACTTACGAGAAAGACTGTGTGCAAATGCTCTCGCATATTGGTCTTTTGTCGCACGAATCATCAGAAAACTTGTAAAAGAAAAAGAGACAAGTAGAGTTTATGTATGACTTCCCACGCATTCACACCACAAAAAAGAAAGGTTGCTGTCTATGTCCGTGTTTCTACTACAGAACAGAAACTCGATGGCTACGGCACAGAAGCACAAAAGCAACACATACTAAGCTACATCCAAAATAACCCTGCACTTGGGCTGATGACCGAGGGAGCAGAGACAGAGTGGTATTTTGAGGACACGCACACAGGCGCAGAAATCCTTCGTCCTGCGCTGCAAATGATGCTCAAGAAAGCGATACAAGAGAAGCAATTTGATACCATTATCGTCTGGAAAATTGACCGCCTTAGTCGCTCCCTGAAAGACTTATTAGAGATATTTGAGATGCTGCAACAGCATAATATCGGGTTGCTTTCTATACAGGAAAACATAGATTTTAGGGGTGCGATTGGTACGCTAATTTTTCAGGTGTTTGGCGCGATTGCACAATTCGAGCGATCATTGATTCAGAACCGTACTCGTGGTGGTATCATCGCCTCTGCTTCGATGGGAAACTACACAGGTACTGCCGTGCCCTACGGCTATAAAGCGGTAAAAAATGAGAACGGACGCGGCAAAAAACTTGTACTCATTCCCGAAGAAAAAGCGTGGGTTGAGAAAATTTTCCACTGGTACATCTATGAAAATATGGGTTACAGAACTATCGCTACAAAGCTGACTGACCTGCAAGTGCCTCGTGGCATGAACGAACAGAAACCTCGCTCGAAAAAATGGACGGAGTATGTCATCGAGAAAATTATCAAAAATCCACTCTACAGAGGTGAGTACGTTGCTGTGAAAAAAGATGCAAACGGTATCACGCTCCCAAAAGAGCAATGGGTAACGGTTGCAATTCCACCCTGTGTGAGCGAGGTCGTTTTTGCGATTGCACAGCAAAAACGCCAAGAGCGCACAGGGAAACACGCCTCTAAATACGTGTACCCTCTAGCAGGACTCTTAAAAGATATGACCACATGGAAACCGTTTACCTTCAAAGGGAAGCCAAATACTAAAAATAGTGGACGCAGTTATAACCGTTCTAAACTCCAGCATCCCATTACAGGAGCGGTCTATCCTAATTTTTCTCTGCCAGCGCATACGGTAGAAAAGCACATCTGGGAGCGGATTTTGAGTGCGTTTAAAGACCCTGATAGTTTTATCAAAAAGCACCTCCATAAGCGAGAACAGGGCAATGGCTACACCGAGCAACTAGAGCAAGAAATACGTACAGCACGAGAGCAGCAACAGCAACTCCATACCCAACTGATGCGAATAGAACACGCCTACGAGCAGGGCGAATACCCTCTTGAAAAAATGCGCGAGAAGAAGGAATCATTGAATGATGAACTGGTTGCCATTGAGCAACGTATCGAATCCCTGACTGCCGAAGTCGAAGCCGTTGCGCTCTCTGAACAACACGCCGCAGGGCTGCGTTCTGCTGCCGAACAATTTAATGGAAAACTGGATACGCTTACCGAAACACAGAAGAAAGTCTTTATGCAATTTTTCGTGGAGCGCGTGGAAGTACGCCGCGAGGCTGTTATCGGAAAAATACGAATGCGCCCGATACTCACAGTATTTTTTCGGTTTCTCCCAGAGTGTGCGCCACCACTTCCATCAGAGGGGAGAACCCAAGAAGCCCATCAGAAGAAGCACGAGAGCCTTTCTGATAGCAAAATTGTTAATCATGGTGGGGAAGCCGACACAAGATACACCCCAATACGATACATATTCACGCTAGAATATTATAAGGAAATACAGACATTAAGAGGGCGCAAACGTGCTGTCCTCTTCACACGAGGAGTGGAGTATGCAAAAGCGACATAGGTTTTCGGGCGGGTGGTTCTGTCGCTCTGCCAAGAATAGATATGCAAAAGGCAGCCTTCTATTTTCATAGAAAGCTGCACGAGTTGGAGTAACGAACCTATATACATTCCTGTATATCGCGCATCACCACCGCAGAGAAGTTGTTCCTCAACAGAGCTTCCCCGATTAGAGTTGTCCTTCATCAGCGAAGGAATAATAGTTTTCTTTGGTCAGAATAATATGGTCGAGCAGGGAGAGGTCGAGCAGTTTACAGGCATCTCGTATTTTACGTGTTATCTCTCGGTCTGCATCAGAGGGTATGGTGCTACCGCTCGGATGATTATGGGAGAGGATAATTCCACTTGCATTTGCCTTGAGCGCAATGCCGAGAATATGCCGTGATTCGACCACCACACCTGCGATACCACCGCTCGTGTGTCTGTGTAATCCGAGAACTTCATTCGCACGATTGAGATAGAGAATGAGAAATTGCTCTCGATAATCTATATGTTCGCGCTCCCAATGCGCGAGCAGTATATCGTAGGCGGTGTAAGAACTCGTGATTGTGAGACGGTCAGCCTTTGGTATCGGGTTGGCGTATCGCACCTCTATTTCTGCCACATACTGCCAGAGGTGTCTTGTCGCGGTCTGTCTCATAGAATAATTGTGGACGGTATTGTACACTCTTGCGCTACGGCACATACTCGCTTGCACCGTAGGTTGCGGAGGTACACCATGAAGAAATGTGTACACATCGAGGAAAGTTTCAGCCTTACCTCACACGCAGTATACACGTGGGTACATATCCTCCGCGCATAGCACACGCCGATATTGCCACAGCCGTCGTTTATACACTACTGGAATGGCAGCGAGTGTGGGGCAAGAAATACATGGTTCTGCACGTATACCCCTGCGCTGCCTCAAAAGACAAGGAATGCTCCTCTCGGATTCCTCCTTGCTTTCTCGTGGCTGGGGGTCTTGCACGAGCAGATGTATTTCTTTTACCCCACATCTCATGCCATTTCCTTTCATTGATTACGACGACTGCACCAAGTCGCCTTTTGTGCAATACTTGGAGTATATCATTACCCACCAGCCGCATACATTGCGCGCAAAGGTAGCGGCTGACTCCCTCGAAGTGCAGCACCCCAAATATTTCTTCCCTGACCTCCTGCGCTACGGATGCCAAAGCGGTATGGCGCGCGACCTCGTGTACTACACCGACACACGACAATTCTACGATGACTACTACCACGAAATAGAAACTCTACGGCAAGAATGGGAAGAAAATACAGGCGAGTCGCCAATCCCAAAACAATGTGGTGACCTGAAAAATGCCCTCGCGTGGTTCGGCTACGAAGAAACTGCACGACGCATCTACGAGGAGTTTCATGAGGGATAATTCCCTCATTTTTATAAGATGCTTTTCTGCGTTATGACTGCTCTTTCTTGAGAAGATTTTGCAAGAAGACTACTTGTTCTCGGAGGTGGTTTACTTGGTTTTGTAGTTCCTGTATGCGCGCCTCTTGGACTTCGTTCAGCTTGGATTCGCCAAAGTGAACGGTGTTATTCATGTAATACATTCCCACACTTGACTGTGTGAAGTTCGAGTTGTTGAACAAGACTTTATCGTCAAAAGCAAGAATATCGAATATATTTACTTCTAAGATTTCAGCGATTGTTTGAAGACGTTGCGTATCTATCTTATCGTTTTGGCTTTCTATGTTACTATACGTGCGTTGAGAAATATCCATTTTCTGTGCCATGTATTCTTGGGAGTAGCCTTTTAACTCTCGGATTTTTCTGATATTCTCGCCTATTTTTAAGTCCATCTTGTTTGTCATAGTTGCTAATTCAGAAGTGCAATTTTCTACTTTAGAAGGTATAACGGAGCATATTTACTCTCGCATCAAGGTATCTTGTGCAAGCAAAAGTAGTAAAAATTTGCTGACAAAAATTATAAAAGATGAAGACAGAAATTTCTTTCAAAAAGAGATGTGGCGAAGACCCACATAAACTCCCCGAAGTTATTGCACAAGGCGGAAGCATTGCTGCTGATGGTTGCCCCGATGTATGGGAATTGAGCAATGGAGATTTTGCCATTATTGGCATCCGCAAGACAAGAGAACTGATGCACTTGCTGCCTGAATCTGCTGGCTGTGGATTGGATGAGGAAATTGTCCTCGTGCCACGAATTGTTATGGCAAATGCCAAGCGAGATTTACCTGATTATCATAAGAAATAATCACAGCGAAAAAACCATACAGTTTATGAAAGTATGAAAGAGGGAATCTATTGTGATTCCCTTTTGCTTTGACCTCCATAAAATCTCAAGGTATTATCGGATAGATGCTTGTAGACTTTCTGTCCAAAAACTGGTTTGACCTCTTGCAATCTATCTTCATCGTAGGTGGATTTTTGCTATCCTACTATGCGCTCCGTAGTGATATGCGTTCCAGAAAAATGGAACACCTTTTACAACTGACCCAGAGCCATAGAGATATATGGAGCAAGACCTACTCGCATCCTGAATTGCTCCGTATTAGACAAGCAGATGTGAATTTGGAGAAGCATCCGATTACCGAAGAAGAAAGGCGGTTAGCAGTAGAAATCATTGCACAGATTTACTCCGTATATGAAGCTATACAGAACAAACAGTTTGATAATAATGAGATAGAAAAAGACATTACTCAACATCTACACTTGCCGATACCCAACACTATTTGGCAAGAAGTGAAAGAATATCATGATAAAAAATTTGTGAAGTATATTGACGGTTTACTGGCGGAGTCACCCCAAGAAAAACAGTAATAGTATGGTGTTGCTGCTCTTATGCAGTAAGTACAAAAACATTGTAACTACAGGAAGACAGGAAACATTCTCCCTCCCCATTTTGTGTGTAGTAGTATCTGCAAAAGTATATTATTATGTGGTACGGTATGGTAGGTTTTAGCTGGTCGGAGGGAGAAGCAAGTACGCACGTTCCCCGTCTACACCGCAGCATCCCCACCAATATACATCGGATGGGTCTGCTTTGTGTAGCCGTGCAACGTGCTCTCCGCTCCGCTCCGACTTGCATAGGGGTTTCCCCTATGTACCCCTTCCATACTTCTATTAAAAATATTGTGTTTGGAAAGGAAAACTCTACAAACTATCTTTGTGATGATAATACAATAACACTCAATTCAACTAAATCATCGTGAATAGAATACTAGGTCTCATTACTTCATTAGTCTTGGTCTGCTTTGCTGCATACACTCAAGATAAAGTAGACAGCTTAAAACAATTACTTCTATTAGATAGAAGTGACACTACCAAAATCAAACTAGAACTCTGCAAGCTTCAAAAAAAAATTGATTCAATAGAGGTTTACTGCTTAGATTTAATCCCCTTAGAAGATTCCCTTGAATACGGCACATTATATGCAGATGTTTTCAGGAAGCTAATGAAGTTGCATTATAGAAAAGGCAATATAAGTATTGCGGCTGCATATAACATGAGAGCATTTCAAAACTATCGTCTTCAAGAAGAAGATAGTTTAGCTGCTTTAACAGGCTCTAATGCAGGAGTTTTTTATAAAAATACCGGGCAATATGAGGATGCTCTGATAATATTTAACAAATCTGTAGAATATGCTCTTCGAGGAAAAGATACCCTTCGACTAGCTCATATTTATAATGGTATGGGAACAGTTAAAGAGCGTCAAAATCAGTTAGATAGTGCGATAATCTACTACAATAAAAGCCTAGATATTTACGAACAATTTGGGGAAAATGATAGTGGTAAAAGTAATACTATCAATAATATTGGTAGCATTCGACTATCACAAGAACGTTTTGATGATGCTTTAATATCTTTCAAAAAAGCATTACAAGTTGCTAGAGAAAGGAAAGATACCAGTTCAATGATTACCGCTTTCAATAATATAGGAGGAACTTACATAAAGAAAGAAGACTGGAATAATGCTCGGAATTATTTAATGCAAGCAGACACTATTAGCTTCACTCCATCCATAAAAACAATTGGATATACAGTCTTACATTTAGGTATATTGTACAAGAATTTAGAAGAATATGATACAGCCTTATCTTATTTAAACCAAGCTGTTGAGATTGCTGAATACACTCGTCACCCTATATATCTTTATCAGTCTTATACTAATCGAGGTAATGTCTACAGACATGAGGGGAAATATCATAGGTCATTAAAGGATTATCGAATTGGGCTAGGCTACGCTAAAAACACACCTGAAATTTCGCTTCATTATCTGTTATATGAAGCAGTGGCATTAGGGTTTAAAAATGTGCAAGAATATGATTCTGCGTATTACTATCTACGAAAAGCTTATGAGTTACGTGATACTACTTTGCAAGGAGAAAGAATCAAAGCAGTATCAGATATAGAAACAAAATATGCAGTTCGCCAAAAGAATGATTCACTTCTGATACAGCAAGCGCAGATTGAATTGCAGAATAGTGAACTATCAAAAACTAGGCTAAGGAGTTGGTTGGTGCTAGGTATAGCGGGACTAATCATAACACTATTGGGAGCAGGTATTTTAACTTATAGGAATAATTGGCGAATGGAGGCTGCTGAAAGAGCCGCCGTAGAGAATGGAAACAAACAGTTGCTAATTGAGAATAAGAAAATCATTGAAGAACTACAACGAACAAAAGATTTTATCAATTCTAAAGATGTATTAGACAAACACATAACTATCAGTAGTCAGCGAGTAAGAATAGGAGATATATACCGTGTTCAATCTCATAACAAACAGGTTATTATATATACTACATCAGGTGAGATTAAGCACTATTGTTCTATGACTGAAATGTCAAAGACCTTACCCGAAGCCTATTTTGTGAGAGTAAACCGATACCATATTATTAACCTTGCATCTATAAAATCTGCGGATTCTCGACGTGTATTTTTAAAGAATGGAGAAGACTTCAAACTGGGGAGACCTTTTTACTATAATTTCCGAGAGCAGTATCAACAATATAAAGACGTAACCTAATTTGTGTTATTCACGGTGTTTTTTGTGTTAGTGGGAATAAAGTATCTGAAAATCAGAGTGTTTCATAATCATTTTCATTTACCATTGCATGATTAGATGATATAATTTTTGCATGAAGCTCCCAATTTATTTAAGGCTATTACTCTCTGGCATTGGAACATTTTCTCTCAGCTTTGCTTCAGCTGGGTTACCGCAATATGCAAATTTTGATATTTATGCACATTATCCAACTTTGTATGCAGCTGTACGTGATGTAGCAGAAATAGAATTTGGACAGATTGTCGAACACCCTGACGAATTATACGATGATGTTGTCACGAGAGAAGTAACGGTAAACAAAACATATAAAGGGGATTTGTCAGATATGAAATATTTGTCATATCGTCCAAGTAAATTAGGTAGCTCTATTTACCAGTTTGAGATAAAAGAAGGTGAAATTTATCTGTTACACTCTACTCCCCCAAACAAAAGTAATAATGGCGGTTTAAGAGGAATAATCGATAAGTCAGAAAGCAAGTTTAGATACCTAGAGAAGCCTTCTCATAATCCGCAGATTATAAATTTTTATCTGCAAGAGCATAGTGTGAATTATGGTGAGTTCAAAATTAATAAAAATGAGTTTTATATTAAAACTGTATTTTATTCACTGATTACAATAATTGTGCTTGTGATAATTACGAATTTAAGAAATAAATTTTTAGTCTAATTACAAATAATTAATAATGCTTTTATCATCTTTTTATAGAAAGGTGCTTATCTTTTTTACTGTAATATTTTTTTGCTGTAAAATGATTTTTGCACAATACAACGTAAACGTTGCGTTTCATAGGATTACTAATGATGTGAATACTGTAGAAACAGATGCAGGGTTCGCATCTACTTGTACAGGAGTTATACAAGAATTGAATAACGCTTATTCAGGTACTGTAAACTACAGTTTTGCGTTTAGCAAATTATATATAGTAGATGCTGGACATGTAAATGCTAATTATATCCCTAGTGATTTTACTAGTACAAAAGAGTCAGATAGAATGTTGAAAAATTATGCTCGTCTAAATACAAACCAATACTTAAACATTTGGGTTGTAGATGGATTAGGATCATCTTCTTCTGTGAATAATTGTAATAGTGGCACGACGACAGATTTTATTAGAGGATATGTAGCATACAAATTGAGTTCATCTCATGGTACATATCATGATGGTATTGTAATTGCTGCGCCACAATTCGATCTAGCGGGAGTCTCTACAGTAGTACATGAATTAGGGCATTACTTTGGTCTTTTACATCTTGATAGTGACTTGGATGCCTCGAATTTAGGAGGTGATATGACGAGACTTTTGAATGGTGTGTGTGATGAAACTAATGGTCTATTACACGGAGATTTAGTCCCCGACACTCCACCTACAGAAAATCACACTTGTCTAGAGTATTGCTGTGAAACAAATAATAGTTGTAATAGTACATATCCCAATTTCAATATTAATACCGCAGAAAATTATATGTTATCACCTTTGACTGTCGATATTGGGGAAAGACAATCATTTACATCTGGTCAATTGCTTAGGGTTGAGGCAATGTTTAATGAACACCGTACTTCCTTGAATACTAACTACGGTAGTGTTGAGATACTTAACCCTTTTGGGGCTAGTCCGAAAACTGCATCTTTAGAAGTAAAATCTACATCATTACATAATCTACGTTATTTTGATGAAAGTGTACTAATCCCACAGGAAAACTATATAGGAGGGGAGATTGTGAATATAGCATGGAGAGATGACTCAAATAGAAGTCTTGATATTTACTATGCAGAAGATGGTGTAAATTTTAGTCGGATATTCGAGAATATCTCTTCAAATGTAGGTATAAATACAATCGAATGGATAGTGCCTTCTGATGAATCATTATTATGCCGTTTAGAGTTGAAAGAGCATAATTCAAATATTCCAATTCATACTACAAATCCATTTGTAATTGCTACAACAGGAGGGGCTACTTTTCTGAGATATACTAATGCTTTATTTGGACAACAACTACTTAATAATTTCGATGCACCATTTGAATCAAACGCAACAGGTACAGTAAAAGTAGAACTCTCTACTGATGGAGGGGCAACATACACCACAATCAATAGCGCGTTCCCAATATCAGGAGCGACTAATAATTATGATGATGTTATTTCTAATGCTGGTTGGATAACCTCCAACGCACAATTAAAAATATCACTCAATTCTGACCCTACGATATATGATATTTCTACTCCTTTCCCTATTTCTTGTGGGAGCATTATAACGAATCCTAGTAATGCTCCTGTACTCGGTACAACGTCTAATGAAATATGCAATGCTTCGTCTAATAACATCGACCCACTGATAAACATATCAAGTTCTGTGGTTAGTGCTGGATTTTATTATCAATGGCAATTAAATGGAGTAGATATTCTGCAAAATACAGGGCAAACTATTCATGCTAATGATTATGGAGTAGGTACATATACTGCTTATATTACAGACGGTGCATACTGTAATAGTGCGATGTCTAATAGTCTCGTTATCAGCGACACCTACTGCACAGGTACTAGTGGCGCATATTGTGCTACACCACAGAATGTAATTCAATATGTGCCAGAACCTTATCGAATTACAATAGGATGGGATGAAGTAACTGACGCATCAGGCTTTATGCTGCGGTATCGAGAACAGGGAACAAGTACATGGACGACTATTAATATTGCAGGTACAGGAACAGCCAATTGTGGTGGAGGTACTTGTTCTTACAATATCAATGGACTTGCCCCTAGTAAAATCTATGAAGTTCAAGTGAAAACCACTTGTTTAGATAGTACACATACAAATTGGAGTAGTAGTCTTCTTGCCACTACATCTGCTGCTAGTCCAAACTTTTGTAATAGTCCTACTTATACATCCGAGATAGGCATAGTGGATGATGGGTCAGGGACTGCTTTGCTTCCCTACGGAGGACCGAATGGAGATGGAACAGGGTACATCTGTCAGTATACTGTAGCTCCCCAATGCCCCATTGGAGAAAGTCTTAATGGGATTAGTATTCAGTTTACGAGCTTTAGTTTTATTGCCTATAATCCAACATTGTATAGAGGGCAATATATAGAAATTTTTGATGGCAATACAAGCCAGAATTTTGCAATGTCTGGTTCCGTTGGCATTCCATATACTCCAATAACAGGTGCTGAAGTTCTGTATTTTAATACACCTGTAATTGCTGTTTATATGCATAACCCATATCCAAATACGTATATAAATGGATTTACTTTTGAGTATGAAGCTGATTGTGTTTGTAATTTGCCAACAACTCCTAATGTCATCGCCACTAATACAGAAATATGCGATAGTGAAAATGAGACGGCTCAATTTGAAGCGTTTGCTGTAGATAATAGTGGTGTATATTCTTATCAATGGCAGAAGAATGGTAAGGATATTGTAGGTGCAAACAATGCCGTCTTCAATACGCAGGAAGATGGAATATATAGTGTCTATATGACCAATTTTGGAGATTGTTCAACCATAAGTTCTGACACGACTAGTGTTACACATTCACTTGAGGTCTGCATAGAAAGTACTGTGCAGTCCTGTGATACCAATAATGGTACTGCCTCTGTTATTGTTCAAGATGACACACAAATTGTAGATATACAATGGGATAGCAATACAGGTAATCAATCAGGGACAGTTGCTAGTGGGTTGTTAACGGGACTTTATGATGTAACTGTTACGGATATAAATGGATGTACAGCTATTATGCCTGCAAAAGTGCATGATACTCTAGAAATTATAATTAATGTGGAACCTGTGGTTAATAACCAATTCGGTACATCTGTTGCGGTATCAGACAGTTTAATCTTTATAGGGAATCCATTTGATAGTTTTTGTGGTACCAATACTGGTTCAGTATCCGTTTATAAGTTAAAGAATAGCTTTTGGACAGAGATAAATCGTATCTATCCTGATGACGCAGACCCCAACCAACTATTTGGTCAAAGTATTGATTATTCTAATGGAATACTTGCTGTAGGAGCCCCTTATTACAATGAAGTAGGAGCTGTTTATATATTCGATATTGATGACGATGAAGCTACTTTAATTCAGACTCTAGAGGAACAAATACCTCAACATAATGATAGATTTGGTATAAGCTTAGATATTGACAATACAAACCCAGATTTAATTGCAGTAGGTTCTAAGGGAACTGCTACTGGTTACTTGCCAGGGAAAGTTATTGTCTTTAGGAAAACTGGAACACAATATATTGAGGAACAGTTTCTTGCTATTACTACGGGTAATTATTTTGGAGGTAATAATGACTTTGGAGTAGGAGAAGCAGTAGTTATTGAAGGGAATTATTTGTTTTATAGTGCAAGACGAAGACAAATTAATTATTGCTTTGGTGGTGCATCACTTGGAGAAATACGTGGTTCAATACAGGCTTGTAAATATAATGGAACTTATTGGGAAGGTAACTTAAACTGTAATACAACAATTTGGGGTTCTGTAACAGGGGATTCATCGCTTGGAACATCGCTTGCTATAGATGGAAACCGACTCCTTGTAGGTCATATTTGGGGTAATGTCGGAGGAACTACAGCAGGTAAAGTCTATGTGTATAAATTCAATTCTATTTATAATTTACCTCTAGAGCAGATATTGACTGCATCAGACCCTGCTTATGCCGATTACTTTGGACAGTCAGTCGCTATAAAAGGAGAGAAAATTGTAGTTGGGGCATCACGAGATGATGGGAG
Organism: Saprospiraceae bacterium; assembly: GCA_020629845.1. Lineage (GTDB taxonomy): Bacteria > Bacteroidota > Bacteroidia > Chitinophagales > Saprospiraceae > JAAUTG01. The sequence continues at coordinate 24,560 of JAHDCQ010000036.1, forward strand.
TGTTACTAATGGTGGGAGTGTATATGAATTTGAATTAGATGGTACTACGTGGGTAGAGACCAATAAATTTAGTTCTTTCACTACGTCAGGAGTTGCTGATTTCGGTGCAGATGTTGCCTTTAATGACGATTGTATAGTAGTAGCTGCTCCCTTTGACGCTCTGAATACTTCGGGACATAATAAATATGGTGCAGTCTATGTGTACAAACAAAGGGGAATATCTGGTGATGCAGACCTTGATGGAATCTGTGATAATATGGATTTATGCCCTTACGTATTTAGCACGAATAATAACACATCAAGTATAGAATTATCACCTAAAGTATTCTTGCAAGGCGCAATGACTGGGACAACAATGCATAGTAATCTAGGTGCTGTGATACCGATGTCAGAACCGTACTCTGATTTGAACTATACACATGTAAATGGCGGTGGCGGAGAAACGACAACAGCTACAATTATGAGTGTAACAGGGAGTAAAGCTGTTGTAGATTGGGTAGTTGTAGAACTTCGTGCTGCAAGTGATGCTTCTAGTGTTTTGGCTACTCGCTCCGCTTTACTATTGCGTGATGGAACAGTAGTTGATATGGATGGAGTTTCTGCGGTTTGTTTTCCAAATATAGGTGTAGGGAATTACTATGTTGCAATACGTCATAGGAATCATTTATCTGTAATGACAAATACTGCGATTACTCTTAACTAAACTCCCTAGAATGAGGCTACTTGTATTCTACAGGTAGCCTCATATAAATTCCCAAAAACTACTATTATTTACATCGTAAGATTCTCAACTACTCCCCAATAATCATCTCATTATAAGCATCCATCGTGTCATCCTCAAACGCTGCGAGATAGGTCTCGGTAGTTTTCATATCGCTGTGTCCCAGAGCCTGTGATATAACCGCAATCGGTACGTCTTTGTATTTCGCAATCGTCGCAAAAGAGTGTCTGGCAACATAGCTCGTGAGGGGCTGCTCTATGCCGCAAAGCTGCCCGATTTCTTTCAGGGACTTGTTATACCGCCGCATGGCATTTCGCACATTCATATACTGTCCCTCTATCTCGTTTTCCTTAATGACATTCAGCACAAAATCATCTGCTGTTTTCTCTGCCATATACTTGTCGAGCAATGTCTGGAGGGGAGAGGTTATCTTGATGCTGTGCAGTTTGCCTGTTTTCTTCCGCTTGTATTCGACGCGCCCCTTGCGAATATCCGACACCTTGAGGAGCGCTATATCGACAAAGGACGCGCCCATGAGATAAAAACTCATGAGGAAATAATCTTTGGCGCGTTCTTGTCGTAGGGTAGTGGGTACAAAGACTTTTATCTGTTCAATAGCACTCGCAGAAATTGCTCGTTTCTTGGTCGTCTCATGCTTGATGGAATACTCCTTGAATGGATAAAATTGCTGTGGCACGAGTTTCCGTTTTATCGCCCGATTATACAACGCACGAAGTGTACGGAGATTCACACTCAGTCCGTTTATCGTATTGCCACGCCCTAGATACCACGCCTCATACCGTTTGAGCCACGTGTAGGAAATCTGTTTGAGTGGCACATCTTTGCCTCCAAGATATGTACTGATACTGTTGCGAATTATGGTATACACTCGCGCATTCCCTACCTTTTTCGCCTGTTGGAGTTCAGCAATAACGGTATCAGCGAATTGCAGCACAAAGGTGTCGTCCTGCGAGCCTGTGATGCGCTTCTTAATTTCTGCCATACTCATTTGCTCCAGCACGCCCTCGTCTTGCAGTTCGAGGATGCGCCCGAGCATAGCTGTACGCTCTTTGTGGAGAAGGTTATTGAGTCTTGTAATATTCGGGTATCGCTTGCAGGAAGTCTTTACCGACTGTGATTTCTCATTCCATTCTTTGGCAGTTATGCTGTACCCCTGCGCTATACGTAGCGATTTTCTACCAATCACAATCAGAAGCTTGAGCGGGTGTGTTCCGTCCTTCTTCGTGCTGCGGGTATCGAGTTCTATTTTCGCGCTAATTGTCATACGATATGCTTTACAATCAAAAATTTGCCAGCAATTTGCCAGCAGATGCTGTGTTTGTTTGTAAAGATACGGTTTCTTCTGGAAAAATGATTGCTGATTATCAGCTAATTACGTGTATTCAACGATATATAAAACCATACAGGAAACGCTTTGGGAGCAGGGGGCCGCAGGTTCGAATCCTGCCACCCCGACTTGATTATCAAAGAGTTACGAGATTCATTTTCGTAGCTCTTTTTTAGTTTACACACCATTGTACCACAAAAGGCGTTTTTTCTTCTAGGAGTTAGTCTTCAAAATGCTTACAAAAGATGCGCTACTCAGCTAACAGGCACTTGTCCGTCGGTGGGGAGGCATGTCGCCGCTACAGTTGCGGATGTAGATACTTTGAAAGTGCCTGTTAGCTTGAAAAAGCGCGACTGCTGCTACTCCTCCTCCGAACAAGCCTTTAGCTCCGCTAAAAAGTCTGCTTTTGCAGGGCTGGGCTGTAAGTTATAGGCTTGCTGTGCTTTTTGTAGGGCGGCTTTGCAGTCTTTAGCTCTTTTTAGCCGCTTTGCCCAGTGAATATAAAAATCACTTAGCACCACTTCTAGGGCCTTGAACTTGGATTTTGTACTGAACCATCAAAAAGTTGTGTGCTGCACAAGGAAACCAATTTGGACTACCCAGCTAACAGGCATTTGTCCGATATGGACGGGCGACTCGTCGCTCGAATGTCATCAACTTAAGGATTAAGTAACCCTACGCACGTTCATTGAAAATTT